>DAOOWN010000140.1:0-1697 GCA_035371305.1 Bacteroidales bacterium | reverse complement strand
CTCTTGCTGGTTGGTTGGTTCAAAAATAGGAATCATGGCAAATTTACCATAAAAACGACTATCCTGTTCGTTCTGCGAAGAGTGCATGGAGGGGTCATCGGCAGCAACCACAATAATACCGCCGTTTGCTCCGGTTATGGAAGCATTAATAAAACCATCGGCTGCAACGTTTAGGCCTACATGCTTCATTGTAACCATGGTTCGTTTGCCTGCATATGACATACCTAAAGCACCTTCCATGGCCGTTTTTTCATTTGCACACCAACTGGCTTTTATGTTCAATTCTTTTGCTTGTTTCGAAGCATGAACGTATTCCGGTATTTCGGTAGATGGAGTTCCCGGATATGCATATATACCCGATATTCCGGCATCTATAGCCGCCTGAGCTATCGCTTCATCGCCTAGTAATAATAATTTATCCATAAGTTTAAAACACTTTTAGTTCAAGTTTCAAACTTACATGTTTTTTTTTGATTAGAAAAACGATTTTGGTCAAAATTGAATTATTTGAAGCATTTTGTAATAAAAAAAATAATTTCTTCATTGAATAAAATTAATAATAAAAAAAAGGCTGTCTCGAATTTGAAACAGCCTCTTCTTATATCATTTAATTAAGATTAACCTAAGTATTGTTTTAACAATTTACTTCTACTTGTATGGCGTAATCTTCTAATGGCTTTTTCTTTAATTTGACGAACGCGCTCGCGTGTCAAGCCAAATTCTTCACCAATTTCTTCCAGTGTTTTTTCGGGACACCCAAGTCCAAAGAAATACCGCACAATATCTCGTTCTCGTTCGGTTAAGGTTGCTAATGAACGTTCAATTTCTTTTTTCAACGATTCGTTGATAAGCTTACCATCTGCAATAGGTGAATCGGGATTTTCAATAACATCAACCAAGCTATTATCTTCACCTTCAACAAAAGGAGCATCCATAGAGACATGACGACCCGAAACGCGAAGGGTATCCATTACTTTTTCTTTTGGCAAATCGAGAATTTCGGCTAATTCATCGGGAGTAGGTGTTCGTTCAAACTCTTGTTCAAATTTTGATAATGCTTTATTAATTTTATTTAAAGCTCCCACTTGATTTAAGGGTAAACGTACAATTCGAGATTGTTCTGCCAATGCTTGAAGAATGGATTGACGAATCCACCATACAGCATAGGAAATGAATTTAAAACCTCTTGTTTCGTCAAATTTTTCAGCTGCTCTAATAAGCCCTAAATTACCTTCGTTAATTAAGTCGGGCAAACTTAAACCCTGATTTTGATATTGCTTAGCCACCGAAACTACAAATCGCAAATTAGCTCGTGTAAGTTTTTCGAGTGCTTCCCTGTCGCCTTTTCTTATACGTTGTGCAAGTTCAACCTCTTCTTCTACCGTAATTAATTCTTCTTTCCCAATTTCTTGCAAATACTTATCGAGCGATGCACTTTCACGATTTGTAATTGATTTTGTGATTTTTAGTTGCCTCATATACTTTTAAAATTTTTCGTTACAAAATTACAACGCAATTTTACCAATGTCAATAGCTCAATACAAATTTAAAGTTTTATAACTTATAAAAAAGAAAACCAATAAAAGGTAATCGACTTATTATCAATTATTTGTATTTTTCTAAACGACATAGGTTCAAACCGCGAATATAATACAAAAAACGCAATTAACCAATAAATATTTCTCATTTAATTACAA
>DAOOWN010000139.1:0-1757 GCA_035371305.1 Bacteroidales bacterium | reverse complement strand
AAAGCGATTAGGATACCTTTTAACAGAAAATGTGTTTTTAGATGAAGAGCAGAATAAAGAAAACCAATAACAGTCCACATAGACAATGCTGATAAATTGGCATCCCAGGTTAGCTTCTGAATAAGCATCGGAATAACGTCTAAAATGCCGATAAATAAACCTATGATGGTTCCCAATAAATACTTCATTTTATTAAATGTTTAAAAAGCAAAAGTACAAAAATACAATGGCAGTGTAAAATTAAAATGAAATAGTAAGAAAAAGGTTTTATGAGCCGACTCTAAATTTTCTTGTAAGATTAAAATGAGGGTTGCGAACGATTAAAATATAAACGCCCGATTTTAGCCATGTGTTGAATTCTATCATTTTCCCATTGGGCTGTATAACAATGGATTGAATAGAAGTTCCGGTAATGTCGTATAATTCCAGTTTGTAATTTTCATTTTCGTAAACCGGTCCAATAATAAGTTTTGACGATAATTTATCGTAATAAGCATTTGCGTTTTCGGCTGAAACGGAGGCAATATTATTTTTTAAGCTGTCAACAGGTTGTTGAGCGAGCAACGTAAATGAAAGCAAGAAAAATGATATGGTAAAAAATAGTTTCATTCTATGCTTTTTACGGCGGAATAAAAACAATGTTACAATTTTTTTGCCATATCAATAACTTGGTTCAATTTTTCTTGAGGAATTTTTGCTCCAATATGTTCGATAACATTCCCGGCTAAAAGTGCGGCAATCTTTCCCGAAGTTTCAATGGGTAATTGATTGCATAAGCCATATAAGAATCCCGAAGCATACCAATCGCCGGCACCGGTAGTATCGATAGCATTGGCTTTAATTGCGGGTATTTTATAGGTCGTATTATTGTGTTTTATTAACGAGCCTTCTTTTCCTATTTTTACGATTGCATACGTGCAATAATCGGCAAGTTCGTCGAGCGATGCTTCAGGCGATTTGCCTGTGAATGCTTTTGCTTCTTCTTCGTTGGCAAATACAATGTCAACATAATCTTTCATGAAGTTTTTGATAAAATCAAGATTATCAGCTACAATGTTATAACTTGCCAGGTCGTACGATATAAGCATTCCTTTGTCTTTTGCCATTTTTGCAATGTGAAGCACCAAATCTCTATTAAAAATCAAATATCCCTCTATGTGCATAATGGCATACGAATCAAGCCAAGATGGATTTATTTCTTCGGGTTTTAGTTCAGAAGCAGCTCCTAAGTACGTAGCAAAAGTGCGTTCAGAATCGGGAGTTATCATAGCAATTGCTTTGCCGGATGTGAGTTCGGACAATGAGAAATAGCACTTAACACCTTGCTGTTCCATATCGGCTTTGTAAAAATTTCCAATTTCATCGTGTCCAATTTTTCCTATATAAGCCGTTGGAAAATTAAAAGATGCAATACCATACATAGTATTTGCTACACTTCCACCTGATTTAAGCGTTTTGGGTAATTGTTGTGTCAATTGTTCTATATGCTGAATGGTTTTTTCGTCCACTAATTGCATACTCCCTTTAGGAAAATTAATTTGTTGTAAAAGATTTTCGTCAGGTAAAACCGTCATGATGTCGGTAATAGCGTTCCCTATTCCAATGATTCCTTTCATGTTACGTCTTTTTAAATTTTTTTTAATTTTTTTTGCAAAAGTATTTCTTTTTTTCGAGAAATCTATATATCTTTGCATCCGCAAAAATTCCTCAGTAGCTCAGTTGGTTAGAGCACCTGACTGTTAATCAGGGGGTCCCAG
>DAOOWN010000138.1:0-1846 GCA_035371305.1 Bacteroidales bacterium | reverse complement strand
CTTGCACAATTTAAAAATTTTGTATCTTTGCAACGAATTTAATGCGGGAATAGCTCAGTTGGTAGAGCACAACCTTGCCAAGGTTGGGGTCGCGGGTCCGAGTCCCGTTTCCCGCTCAACTCTTCGAAAAGAAGAGTTTTTTGTTCTTAAAAAGGATGCCTCGGTGGTGGAATAGGTAGACACGCAGGACTTAAAATCCTGTGGCCCGCAAAGGCCGTACCGGTTCGATTCCGGTCCGAGGTACGTTAAAAGGTTGCATCGATATCGAATGCAACCTTTTTTATTGCTTTATAAAAGTGCCATATTTCACCCAACTATCTTTTTTAAATACAATTCTATATACTGTCGGTTGCAATGTAGAGACATCAATGGGTTCATTACTTTTTAACATACCACCACTTATTAATCGCCCCGAAATATCGTACAACTCATACTTTACATTTCGCTCATCTTCAAAAACCGAATTTATATAGTTGATAGCAGGGTTAGGATAAACTATATTGCGAGATTCCAACATGTGCTGTTCAATGGCATTTGGACATTGAAAACAAAATGATATGGTCGTATCTAAATCAGATATTTGGCTTATGGAAATACCGCCATCGGTAATATTGTCCGACAAAAAACACCATGGCTCTGAACTATTATTAAATAAAACTCGCCCACTATTTGACGAAAAAGCAGCACTGTCAATTAAACCATTAATCGTGTCGATACCGTATGGTCTGTAAACATAAATTTCGTCGGGCACATCAGGATAACTGCTATTTCCTCCTCCAACATTCGTCATATTAATTCTGTATATCAATAAGCCTTCCGACTTTATAGAATTTTCAAATATACCAACTCGTTTTCTATATTCTAATACAAAATACTCGTTAGGGTTTGAAGATGCTATTCTGTAACAATTATTTACCGGCGCAGTTGATGGGTGTAAAGTATATATTCCGGGAGTGGTTATTTCAGGGATATCATCTATCCAACCTGCATAAAAATATTTCATGTACATTAGCATCGACTCCGAAGGATTCAATGAACGATCCATTAAATCCCAATAACCTACCGAACGAAAATTGCGATAGTCGGTATTATAGTGATATAAATCGGGAGCTCCCAGCGTATGAAACATTTCGTGATTTAACACTCCCACCCCACGAGTAGGTATATAGAAAAACGATTCTATTTGCAAATTATAATCCCACACTTGCTTTCCGTTGATAAAAGCATTTTGATTATATAAAACCCAACGATGTGGCCATAATAATTCTGCCCATCCATCAACATCGCCTTTTACAATAAAACAAACATTATCTACATAACCATCGCCATTCATATCTACATTCAAATTGGAAGGTATTTGACTATTTACAGCATTGACGGCATTTGCCAACAAGCTATGTTCACGATATACTCTCTCGTTGTCATCAGCATAGCCATCCGGATTCGAGACGGCATCGTAAGGTTGATAATAAGCACGGGGGTTTGCATCCTGATAGGATAATACCGTCCCTGTTGACAATGGATATAAATATGAGTTTAGTTCCAACTGTTGGTACGACACTTCCCAATAATACGCTTTCATGGAGTTTGCATTGGGCAAAGTGCTATTAAATGAACTATCATAATATTGGATACTTTCGGTAAATTCTTGTTCATCTGAAAATCGTATGAAAATAACAATATTATTAATTTGATTCAGCGATTTCAATGTTTTTACACCTTTTGAATAGGATAATTTCGTCATGTTAGAATAAAATGCGTTACGCTTGGCTATAATTTTATAATCAGGCACATCAATTCCCTTCTGTAAATTAAGTTTCAAAGGGTTTGCCTCTCCTACTATATG
>DAOOWN010000137.1:0-1966 GCA_035371305.1 Bacteroidales bacterium | reverse complement strand
GTAAAACTGGGATGGTATCCTCATTCAAACAAAGCATTGGAGCATGAAAAAATGGAACAAGTGTTGACAGATTTAGATTTGATTGAAAAACGCAACCATTTTTTAAATCAATTAAGCGATGGAGAAATGCAACGGGCTGCTATTGCACGCAACATTATTCAAGATAGTCCGATTATGATTTTTGATGAAGCAAACTCACACCTCGACCCGAAACACCAACAAAAAATATTCGAAATATTTTATCGCCTCGTAAACGAACAACAAAAAATTGTTCTTTTCTCAACTCACATGGCAAAAGAATCGCTTCATTATGCTCATAAAATTTGGTTGTTAGCCGAAGATCATCTCATTTCTAAAATACCCGAGCAAATCATTATCGATAAAGACCTCGAAAACAATCAATTGAGCTTTAATTTACCACAGTTTAAACTTGTTCAAACTAAACATAAGATACATATCCGCCTAATAGGAGATGGAATACCGTTTCAATATACTCGCTACGCATTTTTAAGATACGGAATTGAAACTGTATGTAACAAACAATGTGCTTTTTCCGTTATAATACAACAAAATCCCAATGCTCGTTTTATATGGCTTGTAAAAAAAGAAGGAATCGTGATAAAAGAGTTTTTGGATTTATCAGAATTAATAGAATTTTTATTAATTAACTAATATACAATATTATGAGTGCAGTAAAAAAAATCACCGCTTATGTACTAATTTCTTTAATTGTTTTTTCAACGGTTATAGGACTCTTAGCTATTTGGGATGTCATTGACGTTCAAGAAGTAATGAAAAAAGTTCTTTCCTCTATTTTTATTGTATTTGTTTCTTCAGTTGTCGTTCTATTTATTTTCTCGGTGATTATTAAGGATAGTGATAAGAAACAAAACTAATTTTCTACTTTTCGGACAAATTTTGTTGGGGTTGTTTTTTTCCAATCCTGAATATTTATTGGCTCAACGCACAGATAGCATTTCATATAATAATCGAAAAATCTGTTATTGGGGCAGCTACGGATTAGGGTATGCTACGGGCATGTATCTTTTATATCAAGCTTGGTATAAAGATTATAAGCACAGTGATTTTCATTGGTTCGACGATAGGTTTGAGTGGTGTCAGATGGATAAAGCAGGTCATGCTTTCAGCTCGTTTCACTTAGCTAAAGCCAGTTTCAACGGATTAAAATGGGCAGGTTACACCGACCAAAAAGCGAGAGTCTGGTCGAGTGTTTCGTCCTTTTTTACTATAAGCAGTATCGAGCTTTACGACGCCTATTCTGCAAAGTGGGGAGCATCGTTTAGCGACTTAATTGCAAATGCAGCAGGTTCCGCACTTTTTTATGTCCAAAACACTTCCCAACGTTCACCCATCAACCTAAAATTCTCTTTTCACACTAGTACCTATGCGGCACAGCGTCCAGATGCTTTAGGAAAATATTGGTACGAGCAGATTTTAAAAGATTACAACGGTCAAACATATTGGCTTAGTTTAAATTTGCACGATTGCGGAATTGAAAAAAGTCCGAAATGGCTTAATCTTGCTCTGGGCTATTCTGCCGAAAGAATGATAAACGGAACCGGCAATAGTCCTTACAGGCAATATTTTCTCTCACTTGATTTCAATGCAGAATCTATAAAAACAAAGAATAAATGGATTAAAACCATTTTAAAGACATTTAATTTAATAAAGTTTCCCTTTCCCGCTGTAGAATTTTCGCAACATAAATTTAAACCATACCCGCTTTATTTTTAAAACTTAACAAACATGCTGAGAAGAAGGATTAAAAGTATTTTTTGTATAAATGTTTACAAAAAAATAAAATTTCCATTTGGTGATTATTAAAATATTTTTGTATTTTTGAATATTCACCATTAAAAAAGGAGGTCAACAATGAGACACAAACAATTAAAATTAGGTGCTGTACTCTTGTTTGGACTTGGATTAACGGGACTACATGCACAAA
>DAOOWN010000136.1:0-2001 GCA_035371305.1 Bacteroidales bacterium | reverse complement strand
ATGACCATCTCCATTATCACAGCTACATACAACAACGAATCTACCATTACAAATACCATTGAGTCTGTTAATTATCAAACCATCAGACCCTATGAGCATATAATCATTGATGGAAAATCAAAAGACGAAACACTCAAAAAATTACAACCATATCCACATTTAAAAATAATTTCAGAGCCGGATAAAGGCTTGTATGATGCACTAAACAAGGGTATTAACTTAGCACAGGGTGAAATTATCGGTTTCCTTCATGGTGATGACTTTTATGCCGACGAGCATGTACTTGAATTAGTTCAAAAAACATTTGAGCAAAGCGATTGCGAAGCTGTTTACGGAAACCTGCAATATGTACTCGCCGATAATACCAGTAAAATTATAAGAAAATGGGATGCTGGTCAATATCATCGTAAAAAAATAAAAAGAGGCTGGATGCCACCTCATCCGACATTATTTCTTAAAAAATCCGTTTACGAAAAATACGGGAATTTTGATTTATCATACTCTATTGCATCAGATTATGAACTAATGATGCGGTTTTTATGGAAAAACAACATTTCTATCTCCTACATTCCCAGAGTTCTGGTAAACATGCGAACAGGAGGTAAAAGCAATCGCCTCGGAAATATTTACCTTAAAATGAAAGAAGATTACCGTGTTATACGGACGCATCATATTGGAGGAATTTGTGTTTTATTGGCAAAAAACCTCCGTAAAATAACACAGTTTTTTTGAGTCAAAAGAGAAATGTAAAAAATTTCAACATTTGTTACTCTATTGTTCAATATTCTTAATTCAAAAAAATGTTCTCCAAGGAGGGGTAAGGGGCCGGTAAAAAGCATACCATCATGAACTATTTTTTCATACTTATATTTTTTTTCTCCCTGTTTGCGGTTAATGCACAAAGCGATGTAACCGGTGCGGAGCAAACAGAACGTTACTTGCCATTGTTAGTCAATAAGTCGGTTGGCGTAGTGTGCAATCAATCTGCAATCATCGGTAATACGCATTTGGTGGATAGTCTTTTGAAGTTGGGAGTAAAGGTCGAAAAAATATTTGCTCCAGAGCATGGCTTTCGAGGCGAAGCACAAGCCGGCGAATGGGTAGGTTCCGGTAAAGACGATAAAACGGGGTTGCAGGTCATTTCGTTGTATGGTAAAAGCAAAAAGCCAAGCCCGGCAGATTTAGGCGGAATAGATATTCTGATTTTCGATATTCAGGATGTGGGCGTCCGCTTTTACACCTATATCTCAACGCTTCACTATGTAATGGAAGCGGCTGCCGAAAATAATATACCGCTCATTGTCCTCGATAGACCCAATCCGCTGGGTTTTTACGTGGATGGTCCTGTGCTCGACACCAACTATCGTTCGTTTGTAGGTATGCACCCGGTTCCGATTGTTCATGGAATGACGGTGGGTGAATATGCCCAAATGATAAACGGCGAACATTGGTTAAAAAATGGACTTACCTGCGATGTAACTGTAATTACCTGTAAAAATTATAATCATTCTACGCGTTATTCGTTGAGCATTAAACCCAGTCCAAATTTGCCCAACATGACAGCCATATATCTTTATCCCAGCCTATGTTTGTTTGAGGGTACCGTAATGAGTGTCGGACGTGGTACGGATTATCCCTTTCAGGTGGTGGGACATCCATTATTAAAAGGTAAATATTCATTTTCTTTTACACCCAAGGCAGCGTTGGGAAACAAGACGTTGCTATATAACGGGAAAACCTGCTATGGGCTTGACTTACGACAATCTCACGATAGTACCTTTACTTTAAAATATTTGCTGGAGTTGTATAAAAATTATCCGGATAAGAAGAATTTTTATAATACGTTCTTCATAAAATTAATCGGCAACAAACGTGTATTCGATGCTATAAAACAAGGGAAGAGCGAAAAAGAAATTCGTTCCCTTTGGCAGAGCGATTTAGTGGCTTTTCAATCAACAAGAAAAAAGTATTTGTTGTACAAAGAGTAATTTCAATCCCCGT
>DAOOWN010000135.1:0-2594 GCA_035371305.1 Bacteroidales bacterium | reverse complement strand
CGGGTATGCCATTTTTATCGCGTACTTCAAAAAGAACATTGGATGTGTCGCCTTGAATGGTTACTTTGCCGGTAGGAGCTGTAAGTCCGATTCCAACCTTACCCGTATTATTATTGTATATATTATCTCCGTTTTTTGTCCAAACTGTATTAATTGTATTCCCATTTATTTCAACTCCATCTCCGGCTATTAAAGAATATGTTGGCAGATTAACCGTATTACCCGACGAAATAGAAAGTTGATTTCCGTTTATATTCAATGTTTGAAGTTCGTTGTTTGGGTCAGCATCGGCATCGTTAACATTATCGGTTGAGCTAATGGTAAAATTTGGATAAGTTCCGGTAACCGAAGTGGCTCCCTGACCTGATATAGTAACAGGTTGATTGGGTGCTGTGTTTTCAATTACATTCCCTGTAATACTAATTCCATTTCCGGCAGTATAGGTTTGCACATTTCCGGCAGTTTCGGCATGCAGTGCATAGGGCACACTCAATAATTGGGTGGTTCCCATATCCACAAAGTTAGTACCGCCTGTTACGTCCAATTCTACTTTTAGAAAATGAGGAGTTGAGCCCCACTGAATGGTTGAAAATACTCCTTGCTGAACGGTTCCGTTGCCAATGGCTAATACAACCAAGCCTAAGGTGTTGGTAGTTGCTTGTTGTGTTTCTTGGTAAACAATAGTTCCGTTGGTGTTGTTTTCGATAATGCTGAAACGGAAAGCAACATTTTGGTTGGGTAAAATATTGCCCTGTGCATCTCGTACTACGGCTTGATACGAAAAGCTTTGCGGTGCTTGAGCATTAGCAAAATTTGCTAATAAAAATAGATACAAAACAAATAATTTACATTTCATAAATATAATTTTAAATTGCGAATTTTTTACTTGGTAATTAGTATGATAATAGTAAAATATATAAAATCAGAAATTATCAAGTAATAAAATATTAAACAAAGGTATTAAAAAAAAACTAATTTCAAAATGAAAATCTGTTTTCAAAAAATGTAGATAATAAGAATAATATCAGTTAATTATGCTATAAATCAGTTTTTTTTGTTGATAATTATATAAAAATTGTTGATAATTATTTTTGTGGTTTATGCTTCCATCTTCTATGAGACCAAAGCCATTGTGATGGGTCTTTTAAAATATCCTGTTCCAATGTCAACATATATTGCTTCGTGATTTCTCCTTCGGTAATTTTTGCAGGAGTTTCTGTTAGTGTTTCAAATGTTATATCGTAATAACCTCTTTTCTTTCTGATAATATGAATATAAACAACTGGCATGTCGAACATTTTAGAGTATTTTTCGGGACCATGCAAGCAAGCGGTAGGTTGGTTTAAAAAATCGACCCAAAATGACTTATTAATGTTCGATGGACTTTGGTCTGCAACTAAAGCAAATAACATTTTATCATTTTTATGTTCGTCGAATGTTTTTGCAGTAGCGTATATTGAGCTGAGTTTTATTCCAAAGCGTGCTCTGTTTTTTCGCATATAGGCATCTAAAAACTTATTTGACAAAGGTTTATATAATGCAACCGTCCCTTGTTTTAGCTTTAATCCGGCTAACAGTGCAGCCCATTCCCAATTTCCATAGTGTCCAAGAACTCCAATAATACCTTTTTTTCTATTATATAAATCATGCATCAATTCTACATTTGTGGTTTTTATATGCTTCATAACTTGTTTTGGACTCATACTGAATCCTTTAATGGTTTCAACCATTAAATCAGAAATGTTTCGATAAATTGGGAATAATAGTTTTTTCAGTTCTTTTTCAGATTTAGTTGGAAATGCGTTTTTTAGATTTTTGATAATAACTTTTTTCCGATAGCCAACCAGAAAGTATAAAAGAATAGCAAAAAAATCTGAAATACCATATATTACCCAGAAAGGGAAAATATAAAATAACGCTACAAAAAATCTGAATAGAATATATGTAATAAATGACATTTAAGCCTCTTGTTTTTTAGGTAGTAGTATTGAAAAAAGAATACTACCGATTAATATACTGATTACAAAATACAAAGAGTATTGAGTTGTGAACCCTATTTCTTTTAGCCACTCGTGGAAGATGAGTTTAAACCCAATAAAAATTAACAATATTGAAATTCCTATCTTTAAAAACCTGAAAATATTGATAACGTGAACAATTAAAAAGAATAGAGAGCGTAAACCAAGAATTGCAAAAATATTGGAGAAAAAAACAATATAGGGGTCTTTCGTTATAGAAAAAATTGCAGGCACTGAATCAACAGCAAAGATGATATCGCTGAACTCAACAATGATAAGAACTAAAAATAATGGTGTTAAATAAAGATGCTTGTTTTTTTTAATAAAGAAATTTTCACCAACAAATCGTGGAAAAACCTTAAAATATTTGGATGCAAATTTTACAATGGGGTGGTGATGTGCATCTACTTTTTCTTCTTTATTTCTATTGATAAACATTTTAATACCGGAATAAAGTAAGATAAAGCCGAAGATATAAAACATCCAACTGAATTTATGTATCAATGCAGAACTTAGAAAAATAAAAATAAACCTGAAAACAATAGCTCCTATAATACCCCAGAACAAAACTCTTTT
>DAOOWN010000134.1:0-2624 GCA_035371305.1 Bacteroidales bacterium | reverse complement strand
TACCGGAGCAGCTCGTATTAATATATATAGTACAAATAAATTTGAATGGTTAATAACTCCTGCTATTGATTTAGGAAATGGGACCAATAATTATAAACTTGAATTTGATTTGGCTTTGACGGCCTATTCAAGTACAAGTCCTGCCGGAACAAGCGGAACTGACGATAAATTTGCTGTAGTTATTTCAACCGATGGTGGAACGACATGGTCCTCAGCAAATATTTTAAGATTGTGGGATAATCAAGGCTCACCAAATGTTTATAACAATATAGCTACTGCAGGTGAACATATCATAATAAATCTAACAGGTTATACAGGAATTGTAAGAATTGGTTTTTACGGAGAATCAACCGTTTCAAATGCTGATAATGATTTAAGTATTGATAATGTAACGATAAAACAACTTACAAATTGCCCAGATCCAATCAATTTAACAGCTTCAAATATTACCGGAACTACTGCAAGTCTTGCTTGGACAGCAGGCGGCAGCGAAACTTTATGGAATATTGAATATGGATTAGCAGGATTTACGCAAGGTACCGGAACCATTATTAATGGAGTTACTAATCCATATACGTTAACAGGTTTAAATCCCGGTACAACTTATACATATTATGTTCAGGCAGATTGTGGAGGTGGTGATGTTAGTCCATGGTCTACACCAAAATCGTTTACAACAACTCAAATACCTGCAACTCTTCCTTACTTTATCGACTTTGAATCGGGCACTGAACAATGGAATATTTTAAATGGTACTGCAACAAACAAATGGGCATATGGAACAGCTACAGCATTTAGCGGTACTCATAGTATGTATGTGTCTAACGATAATGGCGTAAGTAATGCTTATAATACATCTTCAACATCAATAGTACATTTTTACCGCGATGTTACTTTTCCCAATACTACAAACCCGATAATGTTAGAATTTGCATGGAAAGGCTATGGCGAAAGCACTTCGTTTGATTACTTAAAAGTTTATATGATACCAACTTCTCAAACACCTGTGGTTGGTACTCAATTATCTGCAACACAATTAGGCTCAACATATAACTTACAAAATAGTTGGCAAAATGCTTCAATTCAATTGCCCGATACTCTTGCCGGAAAAACGAAACGTTTTGTTTTTAGTTGGTATAATGATGGTAGCGTTGGTACACAACCTCCTGCTGCAGTGGATGATGTTCGTTTTTACGTTTTAACGTGCCCTAAACCTACGAACTTAGCTGCTGCAACTATTACACAAAGTTCAGCTGATTTATCATGGACTGCCGGTGGTAGTGAAACACAATGGCAATTGGAATGGGGGAATGCAGGCTTTAGTTTAGGTAATGGTACATTTGTAAGCAATTTAAACACTGCTTCATATAATCTTAGCGGTTTAACTGCTTCCTCATCTTATAGTTTTTATGTAAGAGGAATATGTGGACCCGGAGATACTTCTACATGGGCTGGACCTTATAACTTTACTACTTCTTGTGGAGCTGTTACGGCTATTTATACTCAAAACTTCGATGGAGTTACTACACCTGCATTACCAAATTGTTGGAGTTCAATAGTGATGTCTTCAAGCGGAACACCTAATGTTCAAACAACTACTACAAGTCCAAGTACTGCTCCAAATTGCGCACAATTATACAATTCGACAGCTTCGGGAAGCTCAACGCATATTTTGTTAATTACTCCACAATTCTCTGATTTACCAACACATACAACTCAGATAACTTTTAAAGCAAAATTTTCTGGAAGCGGAACTCCTGTTTTAAATGTAGGAACTATGACCGATCCAACGAATCCTGGTACGTTTAGTTCATTCCAAATTTTAACAAATTTAACTACCGATTGGCAGGAATATACTGTAGCCTTTAATACTTATTCAGGCTCAAATCAATACATTGCTTTTAAACATGGTTTAGGAATGACCAATCAGTATATTTATATAGATGATGTAAGTTATGAACCCATTCCAACGTGTCCAAAACCAACCAATTTACAAGTTAGCAATATTACCGGAAATACAGCTACATTAACATGGACAGCAGGAGGTAGTGAAACTTCGTGGGATATAGAATATGGTCCTGCCGGATTTACTCATGGAACCGGTACATTAATTCAAAATGTAACAACAACTAACTATGATTTTACAACATTGAGTCCATCAACTGCTTATCAAGCTTATGTTTTAGCACAATGCAGCGGTAGCGATTCAAGTTTGTGGTTGGGTCCTATTAACTTTACTACAACTCAAATCCCGGCTACTTTACCTTATACATGGGATTTTGAAAATGACTTTAATGGTTGGTCAGTTGTTAATGGTACACAAACCAATAAATGGTACACCGGTACAGCAACTTATGCTAGTCCAACAAAATCGGCATACATTTCTAATACAAACGGTACGACCAATAACTATGATGGAGCAGTAACCAGTGTTACTCATATATATCGTGATATTCAATTTCCAGCAGGTTCAGAGTTCGTTATGACATTCAAATGGAAAGGAGTAGGAGAAAGCACATACGATTACATGAAAGTATTTTTAGAACACACTATCGAGGAACCTCTAGATGGTACTTTACCAACACAAAACCAAATAGGCACAGCGTATTACAATCACAGCACGA
>DAOOWN010000133.1:0-2748 GCA_035371305.1 Bacteroidales bacterium | reverse complement strand
AGTAGGGCTCCTAAATATATTATTTCGCGAATGTTTTTATTCGTTTCCATTCAACTTATTTTTTATCTGTTTAACTATTCCAAAACCGTAACTTACATTTTTACCAAGTCCAATATAATTGGGTAAGAAGACGTTGGTATTAAAAATGATATCGAAACATTGAATTTTTGTTTGTTTAAAAGGTATCCATCGCGTATTTTCTATCGATTCTATTTGTACTTTTATTTCTTTGTCAACGGTCCATTCGATACCTTTGGCAAACGATAGTATATTGCCTACCAGAATTTGTTCGAGTTTTTGTTTTTGCTCGTCCGGATGCGTGATGGATTTAAATATTTTGTAGTTTTCTTGGCTAAGGGCGTGCCAGCGTTGCAGGCTATATCGAAACGAGGTATCCCACACTTGCATATTGTATTGGTTGACCAATAGTTTATTGACTTTTACTTTGTAGGGTTTATCGTAAATGAATAAATCCCACGAAGGTTTTGAAAAAAAATGATGAATCTCGTCAATGCCTTCGTTCATGCAAAGTATAATGGGGTGATGCCGGTCTATTTTATATTGTATCCGCGGATAGCGATACAAATATTGTTGGTCGTCCAGGTGATTATGAAAAAGTATATGGTTACGACCGGCTTTTTCGATAATGGCAGAACGAAATGCGTTGAGTTCATTGTATCGTATTGGTTCTTCAAACGATATGTATATAGTACGTAACTTTACCATCTATTTTTCATTGAATGTTCAAACTTAACAAAAAATAAGTATAAAAACAAAATTTAAATAATTGTTATAAAACATAATTTAATTGTTTAAATGTTTTTTTAGTGTATTGAGGCTTATATTTAGCTGACGAGCTGTTAGCGTTAAATTCCGGTTGTTTTGTTCATATACTTTTTTGCAATAATTTTTTGTCATATCTTTTAATGTTGAGTTTTCATTGTATGTATAATTCGCCGTATTGATAAATGGCGGCAAATCGATTATTTGTGCCACATTGCTGTTCGAAAACAGGTATAAATGTTTTATTATCATTTCGAGTTCGCGGAAATTACCATAAAACGGGTAGTTGAGCAAAAAGTGTTGAAGTTCGTCCGAAAGTGTTATTTTGCTGTCGTGTTTTAATTCTATTCGCTTAAGTTCTATAATAAACTCGATGGCTTTTAGTTTTTCGTTAGGTGTAAAGGTTCTGAATGGGGGTAATTCGATAAATATACCCATTCGGTAAAACAGGTCGGAGCGAAACTGTTGTTTTTGCATTTGCTCCATTAAATTACGATTTGTGGCAGCGATGATTCGAACATCTATTTTTTTACTTTTTTTACCAATAGGTTGAATTTCTTTGAATTGTAAAAAACGAAGGAGTGTTTGCTGCATATAGGGGTCAATGTCGCCAACTTCATCAAGGAATACGGTGCCGCCATTGGCTTCTTCGAAGATACCTTTTCGGTCTTCGTGAGCATCGGTAAACGAACCTTTTTTGTGGCCAAACAATCGGCTTTCGAGCAATTCAGGACGTAAAGCCGAGCAGTTGATGGTTTCAAATGGCTTTTCGTTACGCTGCGAATGCTTATAAATATATTGGGCCAATAATTCTTTGCCCGTTCCCGATTCGCCTATTATGACAATATTTTCGTCGTTGCTGGCTATTTTTAGTGCTTTATCATAAACTTTTTTGATGCTTTCGGTAAAAAACAACGGTTCGTTTTCGTTTATATTGACGGTTGAGTTCTTGCTTATTTCTATTAATTCAGGAGTGGACGACTTTTGATGATGGTACGATAACATTAAGATGGTAAGACCTAATACTTGTTCAATGTTTCGAATTATGATTTTGAGTAAGCCAAAACCCGGATTGATAAGGTAAAACAATTTGTATTTGTTTTTCAGCGGTTCTATGACCGAAACAAGCTCGTTTTTTAGCGTTTCGGGTTCAACAATTAATACATCGGCCGGTTGTTTTAAACAGACTATTTCTATTTTATGACCGTATTTCTGTTCAATGTAGGCTTTATATCGTACTGCCTGAGTATAATAGTCGTGTGTACATAATAACATGTGTTTACTGAAATTCCATTGTTTAAAAAAAAATTGATGCAGCATGGCATTGGCTCCCCTGTTATTAAAATGTTGGTCGGGAGTTGCATCGCTCAACGGAGAATACATAGAAATTATGATGGATGGAAGATGGGGTGATTTCATACTTTATATAAAACAAATTCTATGCAATAATACAAAAAATATTGTAAATAAGGCATTTTAAACGATTAACTTCAGAAAAAAATATCATAAAATGATAAGTAGGTGTCAAAAAATGACAAGTAATAAAAGACTTAAGTACTACCTTATTTAAATAAAAGAGTCGTGTTAATCATTCATTATTAATAATTTAAAAAAAATAAAATAAGTTAAAAATCAGTTAGTTATATTGATGGCATTTTGTTTGGTATCTACCGTACATTTTAATAAAATGCGTATGAAAAAAGGAAAATCTAAAAAAAACGTAAAAGCTGAACAAGCAATATTATTTGAAGATGATAATTATATATTGCAAATAGAAGGAGATACAAACGGATTCGATATCAATGCATTCGGGAAGAAAATAAAAGCAATGATGAAACACAGTGAGGAATTGCAGCGAGAGTTAGAAGAACATGAAAGAATGGAAGCCGAAGAACAGGAAAGAACGGAAAAATCGATGCTGGAGTACGAAATGGAATTGCAGCGAGAGTTAGAAGAACATGAAAG
>DAOOWN010000132.1:0-3111 GCA_035371305.1 Bacteroidales bacterium | reverse complement strand
CCCGATATTGACAATACGCACAGACAAAAGATGTTAGATGTTTGTAGCCAGAATCGTGATTTTTGTTTGCCCATGCTTGGTATTCATCCAACTTCGGTAAAAGAAGATTATAAAAACGAGCTGAATTTATTGAAAATAGCATTAGAAAAACAAACACCTATTGCAATAGGTGAATGCGGACTTGATTACTATTGGGATAAAACATTTGTTGAGCAGCAAACAGAAGTTTTTATCGAGCATTTATATTTAGCTCAGCATTATAAGCTTCCTTTAGTGATTCACTCAAGAAAATCGTTAAACGAGATAATACGTTTATTAAAACAATATAAGCATCTTAATGTAAACGGTGTATTTCATTGTTTCCCGGGTAATACTATAGAAGCCGAAGAAGTGATGAATCTCGGTTTTTTATTAGGAATAGGAGGAGTGGTTACCTATAAAAATTCGACTATGGCCGAAGTAGTTAAATATGCACCCATCGACTGTATTTTGCTCGAAACCGATGCTCCGTATTTACCTCCGGTACCCTATAGGGGGCAACGTAACGAGAGTGCTTATATTCCCGTTATTGCTAAAAAAATTGCAGAAATTAAAACGATGTCATTAGAAGAAGTAGCCGATGCTACAACGAATAATGCCAAAAGATTGTTCAATCTATAAATTTATGAATACTACAAAAATTTTGTTGATTTACACAGGTGGTACCATAGGCATGGTGAAGGATAAGAAAACCAATACGTTGGTTCCCGTAGAGATTTCAGAAATATTTAAACATGTTCCCGAATTAAAACTATTTAATTATCAAATAGATACAATTTCGTTAAAACCACTCATTGATTCATCGAATACAACACCCGATTTTTGGAAAAACATGTTGAAAACGATTAAACAAAACTACTTCCTATACGATGGTTTTGTTATTTTGCACGGAACCGATACCATGGCATACTCGGCTTCGGCAATGAGTTTTATGATAGAAAATATTGATAAGCCGATTATTTTCACCGGTTCTCAATTGCCCATTAGCGAAATACGAACCGATGGCAGAGAAAATCTTCTAACTGCCATTTCCATAGCAGCATCAAAATTGCCCAATGGCGAAGCAACCGTCCCCGAAGTATGTATTTATTTTGAAAACAAACTTTTTAGGGCCAACCGAACTTCAAAATACAGCACTGATCAGTTTAAAGCGTTTAAATCGCCAAATTATCCTTTACTCGCAAACGTGGGAATAGATATTGCATTTAATTTCCCATATATTTATTATCCTTCAAAACACGAAGTATTGTTTCACGAAGAATTAAATCAAAATGTTGCTATAATTAAATTGTTCCCGGGCATCCAACAAAACGTTATCGACTCCATAATGAGTATCGAAGGTATTAAAGGGATCGTATTAGAAACGTACGGTGCCGGCAATGCTCCCACTAACGATTGGTTTCTACGTTCCATAAAAAAAGCAATAGAAAAAG
Source organism: Bacteroidales bacterium (assembly GCA_035371305.1). GTDB lineage: Bacteria > Bacteroidota > Bacteroidia > Bacteroidales > GWA2-32-17 > Ch61. Next base: position 1,639 of record DAOOWN010000132.1, on the reverse strand, counting down.
AAATTTGTGTTCTAAATGTAACTCAATGTCTTATAGGCTCAATCAAAATGGGTATTTACGAAACAAGTCGCGAAATGCTCCAGTTGGGAGTAATAGACGGCAAAGATATGACAACCGAGGCCGCCGTTACAAAAATGATGTATGTATTAAGTAAAGGATTTAACTATCAAGAATCTCGTTACTATTTGCAACATTCCATACGAGGAGAAATGACAGAAGATTAAAAAAAAATATCACTAAATTTGTTTATTTATCCATTTATATTTTGTAATTTCACAGCCTAAAATTGTTCTTTGACTTATAACGATTGGAGAGGTGTCCGAGTGGTCGAAGGAGCACGCCTGGAGAGCGTGTATCCCGCTTCAAACGGGATCGCGGGTTCGAATCCCGCTCTCTCCGCAATTAAATTTTGGAATGATTAATTAACTTAACTTAAATTAAATGTTTATGCAAATGAGAAAGTTCTTTTCTTTATTAACAGTAGTAGGTTTGCTTACTTTTGGAGCAACTAATTGGGTTATGGGTCAAACAACCCAAGTTCAACAAGCTACCAATACCCAAATGGTAGATGATACAACACAACCCGCCGTTGAACAACCGGCTGCAGTTCAGGCTGATACAGCAGCGGCAGAAATGGCCGTTCCTGAAGAAAAAGGTTTACATCAAGTTTTTAAAACCAAATTTATTGAAGGTGGTGTTCCATGGATGACCCCTATATTGATCCTTTTAATTATTGGTTTAGCAATCGTTATTGAACGTATTATTTATTTAAATATGGCTACAACAAATACTGAAAAGTTGTTGCAAAAGGTAGAAGAAGCTCTTAAAACCGGTGGCATTGAAGCAGCTAAAGAAGTTTGCCGCAATACTCGTGGACCGGTTGCAAGTATCTTTTATCAAGGATTAGATCGTTATGATCAAGGACTTGATGTGGTTGAAAAATCGATTGTTTCTTATGGAAGTGTTCAAAGTTCAAGTCTCGAAAGAGGTTTAACATGGATAAGCTTAGCTATTGCTTTAGCTCCTATGTTAGGATTCTTGGGTACGGTAGTTGGTATGGTTGGTGCATTTGACGCTATCGAAGTAGCCGGTGATATTTCTCCGACCATTGTAGCTGGTGGTATTAAAGTAGCATTATTAACCACTATTTTTGGTCTTATTGTTGCTATTATCTTACAAGTATTCTATAACTACTTAGTTTCTAAAATTGAATCTTTAGTTAGCGCTATGGAAGATAGCTCTATTTCAATGATGGATATTTTAGTTCATTTTCAACGTAACAAATAATTGTGAGCTATGATTGACGTAGTATTGTATTTAACGTATTTCTTATTCTTTGCAGCCATTTTGCTAGTATTAGGCTTTGCAGGATGGTTCTTAGTTAAGAATTTCAAAAAGAGTAAAACTACTATTTTTGGATTTATAGGCTTAATAGTATTATTTGTTATTGCCTATTTTATTAGCTCCGGCGAGGTATATGAGAAGTTTCAAATAGGAGAAGGGCTTTCTAAATTAATTGGAGGTTCTATCATTACCTTGTATATTATGTTTTTTGGAACTATTTTAGCTGCTATATATGCAGAAATATCTAAAATGTTTAAATAGAAAGAATTATGCCGAAAAATGAAATACCTGAAAT
>DAOOWN010000131.1:0-3373 GCA_035371305.1 Bacteroidales bacterium | reverse complement strand
CCTTGTTAGCATCAATACATTGACAAAGAAAAACCTTTTGTTTAAAGGGCACTTTGTATCAGCCGGAGTTTTTCCTCCTTTTGACGATGTTTTGAGCGTTCAAGCCGATTATTCGCTTGGTTTTAAACGAAATACTCCTGCCGATGGTTTTCCGGCATATGGCGGAAAAGGCAATTATAAAAAGGAAATATATTTGAGTAATCGCGGTTTACGTGGTAATGGAGAACTAGCTTTTGTTAAGGCAAAAGCCATTTCAGACGATTTTATCTTTTTCCCCGATTCGATGAATACAACCGCAAAAGAATTTAGTATTGAAAAACAAACGAAAGGAGTTGAATTTGCATCTGTTCAAGGTAAAAATATATATGTACATTGGATGCCATATAAAGATGAGATGTTAGCAACGAATACCACACAACCTTTTGATATGTATGACAAACAAGCTACGTACACCGGAACATTAAAAATAGAACCTAAAGGTTTATCGGGCTGGGGTAAATTGGAATTTGCTACAGCACAATTGCTTTCGCAGGATTTTAATTTTAAAGAACATATTGTAGATGCAGATACCTCTAATTTTAATTTGAAAACGATTGACAATTCCGATTTTTCGTTTAAGACAAATAATGTAAAATCGCATATAGATTTTAACGAACGAAAAGGTGAGTTCCAGAGCAATGGCGAAGCATCGTTCGTAGAATTCCCACAAAACAAATATATTTGTTATATGGACCAATTTACTTGGTACATGGACAAGGAAGAAATAGAGATGAGTGCCAGTAAAAAAGCGTTGGATAAATTGCCCGAAAATAAAGAGAACTTAAGTCCCACTGAAGCTGAAGATGTTCAATTGAAAGGTTCTCAGTTTATTTCCATTCATCCAAATCAGGATTCACTAAGTTTTATTGCTCCACGTGCTAAATATAATCTCAGAAAATACATCATTTCAGCAGAAGAAGTAAAATTGATTCGCGTTGCCGATGCTACGGTTTACCCGGGTGACGGTAAAGTGGTTATTGAGAAAAATGCCGTAATGCAAACCTTGAAAGAATCAAAAATTATTGCAAACAACACAAACCGTTACCATACTGTATATAATGCCACTACCAATATTTATGGAAAGAAAAATTATGCTTCTTCGGGTTATTACGATTATGTGGACGAGACAAAAAACAAGCAAACCATAAAATTTGATGTTGTTAGCGTTGATTCTACCTATCAAACCTATGCTAAAGGTAAAATCGGCATTACAGAGAACTTTACTTTAAGCCCCAATTTTGGCTTTACCGGTGATGTTTATATGCAAGCCAATCAACAGTTTTTAACTTTTGACGGTTCTACCAAAATTTCGCATGAGTGTGAAGCAATGAACAGGTATTGGGTTAACTTTAAAGCTACCATTAATCCACAAGAAATATACATACCCATAGGCGATAGTTTACGAGATATTAACAACAATCGTTTAAACTCAGGATTTTATGTTACCAACGATTCCATCCATATTTATCCGGCTTTTCTTACTAAACGTAAAAATTATAGCGACATTGCCGTATTTAAAGCAACAGGCTTCTTAACGTTCGATAAAAAAGATTCAAAATATAAGATTTCAAACAAAGAAAAGTTGCAGGAGTTTAACATGCCCGGAAATTACTTAAGCTTACATCGCTCAGCATGTAACATGTACGGTGAAGGTAAAATGGATTTGGGTGTAAATTTTGGACAAATTAAACAAACAACTGTCGGTAGTATTAACGAAGATTTAGTAAAAGGCGATATATATTTAGATGTTTTATATGCTCTCGATTTTTATATCGAAAATAAATGTATGGATATTTTTACCAAAGACATAAATAATATAGGTGGTTTAGAACCGGTCGATTTAACTCGTAATTCATTTGTAAAGGGCATGTATGAGTTAGTTGGCGAAAGTAAAGCCAATGAGTTGTTTAGTGAATATAGTTTAGGTAAATTCAAAAAAATGCCCAAGGAATTAGAGCATACATTATTCCTTAACGATGTAAAACTAAAATGGAATCCAAAAACGCGTTCGTATATTTCTGATACTTTAATTGGAGTAGGCATGTGCGGAAAAGAATACGTAAATCGAATTACCAAAGGCTATTTTGAGGTGATAAAAAAGCGAAGTGGCGATAAATTTAACCTTTATCTTGAGTTAAGTGATAATGTTTGGTATTTCTTCTCTTATTCAAATAACTTGTTACAAGTACTTTCAAGTAACGAAGATTTTAATACTGTAATTAAAACCTTAAAACCCGACCAACGAAAATTGGATGTAGAAAAAGGACAGGCTCCTTATTCTTATTTCTTGGCAGCTCCAACGGCTTTAAAGAAATTTAAAAAGCATTTTCAGGATATAAACAATACCGAAAGTGGCGAAGGTGTTCAGGATACCGAAGAAAATGAAAACAATAAAGAATAATATGGTAAAATGAATATTCGGGGATTATTTAGAACCAAGCCTATACACGAAGCCAAGAACGATGTGCTCGACCATACGATGCCATCGTTAAAAAAGAACTTGACATTGTTCGATCTTACTTCGTTAGGAATAGCTGCCATTATCGGTGCCGGCATATTTAGCACGATTGGTACTGCAGCTGCTCAAGGTGGTCCTGCTGTTTCGGTTTTGTTTATTTTTACAGCCATAGCTTGCGGATTTTCGGCTCTATGTTATGCGCGTTTTGCTTCGTCTATTCCGGTTAGTGGAAGTGCTTATACTTACGCTTATGTTGCTTTTGGTGAGCTATTAGCATGGATTATCGGTTGGGATTTGATTATGGAATATGCTGTAGGAAATATTGCAGTTGCTATTTCGTGGAGCGATTATTTTACGGCTTTGTTGCGAGGTATGAATTTGCATATACCCGAATTTTTAACGGTCGATTATGTTACGGCTATTCGTGGTTTTAAAGAAGTAAATACACTAATGGGGCAGGGTCATGCTTTTCATTCTTTGTCTTATCCATTACAAGAGGCATATTTGGCATACAACCATGCTCCTGAAATTGGAAATTGGAAGATTATTGCCGATGTCCCGGCATTTATGATTGTTGCTTTTATAGCTACATTGGTTTATATTGGTATTCAAGAATCAAAAATTGCCGGCGATTTTATGGTGATTTTAAAGGTTTTGGTACTGTTAATGGTTATTACAGTCGGTTCTTTTTATGTCAATCCTTCTAATTGGTCTCCGTTTGCTCCACACGGATTTGCCGGTGTAATGAAAGGAGTGGCGGGTGTGTTTTTTGCATATATAGGTTTCGATGCTATCAGCACTACTGCCGAGGAGTGCAAAAATCCGCAACGCGATTTACCCAGAGGAATGATATTTGCACTGGTCATTACCACAGTA
>DAOOWN010000130.1:0-3474 GCA_035371305.1 Bacteroidales bacterium | reverse complement strand
AGGATTCAAAATATTTAAAATTTGTTCCGGTTCAATACCTAAAACATTTTTAATTACTAATATCAGCGAGAATATCATAGTGGTTGCACCAACAACAGCTGTTCCGATAAGAACCGGTTTGGCAGTTGCTTTAAATGTATTTCCAGCACCATCATTGGCTTCTAGATAATGTTTTGCCTTTTCAAAATCAGGTTTAAAACCAAAGTCTTTTTCAATTTCGTTGCTGATACCTTCTTTGGTTTCAATCAGAGACAATTCGTAAATTGATTGTGCGTTATCTGTTACAGGGCCATAGCTATCAACTGCAATCGTAACAGGTCCCATACCTAAAAATCCAAATGCAACTAAACCAAATGCAAAAATGGTCGGGTAGGCCGGAATTACATTCTCTAATCCATGACCGCTAGCAATGTAAGCAATAAACATAAGAAGAATGAAAACCATACCAATCCAAAAAGCACTAAAATTACCGGCTACAAAACCTGATAATATATTTAATGATGATCCGCCTTCTTTTGAGGCACGAACAACTTCGTTTACATGATGTGATTTAGGACTGGTAAAAATCTTTGTGAATTCAGGTATTAATGCAGCACCAAGTGTACCGGCACTAATTATAATAGAAAGAACTAACCAAAGGTTTTCTGAAACAGCACCTAATAAAGTTGAAGGACCAATTAAAAAATAGCTGGCCAAGAAAGTTACTATAATTGAGAAAATGGAAGTAATCCAAACTAAATTTGTTAAAGGAACTTCAAAATCTAAATCATCGGTTTTGTTATATCGCAATTTAGATACAAATCGGTTAATCCAAAATGAGAATACCGAAGTGATAATCATTAAGATACGCATAACAAATATCCATGTAAGAAGTTCTGTTTGATAATCAATATTTGTAATAGCTAAAACAATAAATGAAATAAGTGCAACGCCGGTTACACCGTAAGTTTCAAATCCATCTGCAGTTGGTCCAACGCTATCACCCGCATTGTCGCCGGTACAGTCGGCTATAACTCCGGGGTTACGAGGATCGTCTTCTTTTATATTGAAAACAATCTTCATTAAATCGCTACCAATGTCAGCAATTTTTGTAAAAATACCTCCTGCAATACGCAAAGCACTTGCTCCAAGCGATTCGCCAATAGCAAAACCTACAAAGCTAGCTCCTGCATATTCACGAGGAACAAATAATAAGATTATTAACATCATAATTAATTCTACTGAAATAAGCATTACGCCAATACTCATTCCGGCATCTAAAGGGATGTTTAAAAGTTTAAGGGGTTTGCGTTCTAACGAGGCAAAGGCCATTCGGCTATTGGCTAACGTATTCATTCTGATTCCAAACCATGCAACGCCATACGAGCCCAAAATACCAATAATAGTCCAGAATAAAATCAGTAATACTCCGCCAAAAGAACTATGTTGCAAATAGCCGAAGTAGAAAGTAATAATGGCTGCTATAATTAAAAATAAAACGGCTAAAAATTTACCTTGTTGGAATAAGTAGGTTCTACAGGTTTGGAAAATAATTTCAGCAACATCTAACATCGATTTATGTGTCTTTATTTTTTTTACTTTCATAAATTGATAAAGACCAAAGAGCATACCTAAAATGGTAATTACTAAACCGAAATAAAGTAGATGATTTTGATGTTCTGCCAATTCGGGAATTTTTAAATCAGCTTCGCTTCCAAACATAAAAAAAGGAGTAAATAATGCTCCTAACGCTAACAGTTTTCGTTTCATAGATTATTAAGTTTTAATTTAATTTTTCATAAAAAAGCTCAAAAATATGTTGTAAAACATAATTTTGGGCAAAAGTAATACTTTTTTAAATATAAAAAATAAGATTAGAAGAATTATTAATAAAAAAAGCTGTCCAAATGGACAGCTTTTTTATTTTATTTAACAACAAGAGTTAGTTTTTACTAAGTTCTTTTTTTTTACAAATTCGGTTAAAATTTGTTCTAGGTTTGGAGTTCCAATTTCTTGGAGTTCATAACCAACGGTTACATAAGGCTTAGTAATACGAACTACACGGCTTAAATCAATGGGGGTTGCAATAACTAATACATCGAAAGGAGTATTATCAATTGTGCGTTCCAAGTCCTTAACTTGTTCTTCGCCATAACCCATAGCTGGAAGTAACGTTCCAATATTTGGATATTTAACAAAAGTATCTGCTAATTTACCAACAGCATAATTGCGTGGGTCAACTAATTCGGCGGCACCGTATTTTTGAGCAGCAACTGTACCGGCTCCCATACGCATATGTCCGTGAGTTAAGGTTGGTCCATCTTCTACAACTAATACACGTTTACCTTTAATTAACTCAGGTTTATTAACTGTAAGTGGAGAAGCAGCATCAACAATTATAGCATTTGGATTAATCTTACGTAGGTTGTCGCGAACAATATTAATGTTTTCTAATGAAGCGCTATCTATTTTATTTATAACGATAACGTCAGCCATGCGAGCAACGGTTTCACCAGGATGGAAGCTAAGTTCAGCTCCAGGACGTAATGGGTCGGCAACTCCAATCATGATGTCGGGTTTGTAGAATGGGAAGTCGTTGTTTCCACCGTCCCATAAAATAACATCACAACCATTTGGATCGTCTTCAGCAGCACGTAAAATGGCTTCGTAATCAACGCCTGCATAAATTACATTACCACGAACAACATGGGGTTCGTATTCTTCCATTTCTTCAATGGTGCAATTGTGTTTTTTCAAATCTTCAACAGTTGCAAAACGTTGAACTTTTTGTTTTACTAAGTCACCATAAGGCATGGGGTGACGAACTGCAACCACTTTTAATCCAAGTTTCATTAAAACTTCGATAATACGGCGTGAGGTTTGGCTTTTTCCACAACCTGTACGAGTAGCACCAACTGCAATAACCGGTTTGGTTGATTTTAGCATTGTGTCGTTAGGACCAAGTAGCATATAACTTGCACCGGCAGCCATAACGGTTGAGCCAATATTCATTACTTGTTGATGCATTACATCGCTGTATGCAAAAACACAAATATCAACTTTTAAATCTTTAATGAGTTTTGGTAAATCGGATTCGTTGTAGATGGGAATACCATTAGGGTAAAGATCTTCACCTGCTAATTCTTTAGGATATTTACGACCATCAATGTCGGGAATTTGAGTTGCAGTAAAAGCAACAACATTGTAATTGGCATTACCACGGAAATACACATTAAAATTGTGAAAATCACGTCCCGCTGCCCCAATGATAATTACATTTTTTTTTGTCATATAAAAAAGTTTTGGTTTATTCGGTGGGCAAAGTTAGTTATTACTAACCGTATAAAAAAAAGAAATTTATCAACATTTTTTAATAATAGGCTAAATAATTGAAAATGATGATAACTAAATGGTTTTAAATGTTTGATATTACTAATATTGAACTTTATTTGTTAATAACTTAGGGGAGTTTTCAGAAAAAAATAAAGAGCGAGT
>DAOOWN010000129.1:0-3744 GCA_035371305.1 Bacteroidales bacterium | reverse complement strand
TACCGGTGAGGTTTCAGCAGAAATGATTCGTAGCACGGGTGCTCACTATGTAATTATTGGCCATTCTGAACGCAGGCAATATTTTTTAGAGTCGAACGAGGATTTAAAAATAAAAGTGGATCTGTGTCTGAAAAATATTTTAAAACCCATATTTTGTGTTGGTGAACGATTAGAAGAGCGAGAAAATAATACGCATTTTGATGTAGTAAAAAAACAACTTACAGAAAGCTTATTCCATTTAGACGATGAAAATATAAAGCGTATTGTGTTTGCATACGAACCGGTTTGGGCAATAGGTACAGGAAAAACGGCTTCGCCGGAACAAGCTCAGGAAATGCATGCATTTATTCGTTCATTAATTGCTCAAAAATACGGATTAAATATAGCTTCTGAAGTGTCTATTTTATATGGTGGCAGTTGCAATGCAGGTAATGCATCTATATTGTTTTCACAACCCGACATTGATGGTGGATTGATAGGTGGAGCTTCATTAAAAGCAGATGATTTTATCACGATTATCAAGGCTTTATAAAGCAAGGACATTTTTGTAAAATGTGATTATTTATTTTTGCCTTTCGACAATATAATCGATTAATAATGAGAGCGATTCGTTTGCTTCGTTTTGAGGCATTATTGTTAAAATATCTTTAGCTTTTTGAATAAACGACATCATAACGTGTTGGGTGTATTCAAAACCTTGATGTTCTGAAATGATTTTATTTATTTCGTGAATATTGTTTTTGTTTTTTTCAAACTGTTTTAATAATTTGTATAAATGTTTTTTTTCAGTGGTTGAACATGTTTTAAAAGTGTGTATCAGTGGAAGGGTGTATTTTTGTTCGCGAATATCGTTTCCGGCAGGCTTACCGGTCTTATTATCCATATTGAAATCGAATAAATCGTCTTTTATTTGAAATGCCATACCAATATAATTGCCTAATTCCTTCATTTTTAAGGCGTCTTCTTCGGAGGCTCCTCCCGATACGCTGCCGCTGAATGTGCAGGCTGCTAAAAGCGTTGCGGTTTTTTTTCTGATAATATTGTAATAGAGTTCTTCGTTGATATCTAATTTTCGAGCTTTTTCAATTTGCAGTAGTTCTCCTTCGCTCATTTCTTTTACTGCTTCCGACACAATTTGCAAAAGTCTGAATTCGCCTTTTTCTACTGCAAGCATTAATCCTTTGGCTAAAAAATAATCACCAATCAACACCGAAACTTTGTTTTTCCAAAGTGCGTTCACCGAAAACATGCCTCTGCGTTCGTAGCTGTCGTCAACAACATCATCATGTATTAGAGTTGCCGTGTGCATGAGTTCAATGAGCGAAGCTGCATGAAATGTGGATGGATGTATATCGCTAAAAAGTTTTGACGATAAAAAAACCAGTAAGGGTCTAATTTGTTTTCCTTTTGTTTTTAATACATAAGAAGTTATGATATTTAAAAGAGAGGCGTTGCTTTTTAAATAAGACGAAAAAAAATCATCAAATTGTTGTAGGTCGTTTTTGACCGGCTTTTTTATTACTTCAATACTTGCCATATGTGGTTTCAAACCTACATATTTTTTTTCAATAATACAATGCTATTTTGTTGATGAACTTGCTTTTGAATGATTTTAAAGCAGTTGAAAATAAATATGTTTAAAAACATATTTATTTATCCAACATATGTATATATTTGCATAAAACATGAATTTATGTCTGACGAATTAGAATTACTTGATATCGATGCACTTAACGAAGCTTCAGAAATGCTAAAAGCGATGGCTCATCCCATTCGTATTGCCATGCTTAGAATTTTAAAAGGAGGTAAACCGCTCAATGTTTCAGAAATACACGAACTTTTAAATATCGAACAGTCGGCAGCTTCGCACCATTTGGGGATCATGAAAAGCAGAGGTATTGTTTGCGCCAAGCGAAAAGGTAAGAATACCTATTATACCATAAGCCACGAGCGTATTTCAAATATTGTAGATTGCATTCAAAAATGTAAACGTTAGAATTTTATTCCTACATTTAGCGCTATTTGATTTAATTGTGTGAGTGAATTGGAATATAATCGATAATTTAAAGCGATATCAAAATTTGTAATGGGTTCATATTGAACTCCCACAAAGCTGACTGAAGTTTTGTTGTATAAAAGGCTTTTTTCCAGATAATCTTCACGAATAAAAACATTCCATTTTTCTGTCAATTTATACGAAAAAAAAGCAGAAACACCGCTATAATCATTCAGATGGTTCCATTTATCGTTTTGAATGTTACATCCTTCTATGGCCACTCTGAATTTTTCGGTTTTAAATGCTAAAAATGCAGATAAGCATTGTTTATTAATAGAAGACGATGGATAAATATCTCCATAGATTTTAAAAATAAAGTGTTCGTTGGGTCTGTATTCTGCATTTAAGGTGTACATTAATCGTCCATTGCTATCTTGTTTGTAAAGTGGTCCCTCACCATTAAAAACGCCGGCAGTTATTTTCAGCTTTTCATTAACATATGCTGCTCTAAAACCGAAGTCTGCCTGATTACCATATTTATATCGTTCCTGAAATGTAAAAGCTACATACCTGTATCCCCAAAATTTATCTTGGACGGTTAAGTATTGTTCACTAAGCAGTTGTCCCATTGCTAATTCAATATGTTTAACAGGTCTCCAATTAATTTCGGCTTGTTTTAAAAATGCGGTGTAGTCACTTCCTTTAAAATATGAAACATTTTGAGTCGTCCCATTGCTGTCCAAAACAGTTATGTCGCCGGTTGTTTTCGTTACATCGTAAATAAGAATGGCTGTTGCTTTATTTGAAAATTCCTTTTTAAATCCTACTAATGCTGTGTTCATTTCAAAAGCATAATTTGGTTTATCTTTAGTTGATAATGTTGTAACAAAACCGGTATAAATACTGCCAAAAACTACAGGAGGCTTGGGCTTTGTAGTATCCGATTGGGTATAGCCAAGATGTGAAAGTAAAATAAACATTAGCAAAAAAATCTGAATTTTCTTCATAAAAAAAGACTATTTTTAAGGGTTAAAATTTGACAAAAGTACTAAAATATATTTTATGGCAAAAGTTAGAGTTACAAAAGAGTTCCGGTTTGAAATGGCTCATGCATTATGGAATTACGATGGTTTGTGTAAAAATATTCATGGGCATAGTTACATAATGCAAGTTACAGTTATTGGTGAACCCAATACGGATGTAAATAGCACTAAATATGGAATGGTGATTGATTTTGGCGATTTAAAAAAGATAGTAAACGAATCGATTGTAAATAGAATGGACCATTCGTTGGTTATAAGCGAAAAATCGCATCACGACTCTTTATTAAAAACAGAGCAGATGTTTGATAGACATCATATTACAAGCTATCAGCCAACATGCGAAAACATGGTTGTAGAATTTGCAAAGATTATTTCAGGTTTATTGCCCGAAAATGTAAAGCTTTATAGCATTAAGCTTTGGGAAACAGCAAATTCTTTTGCAGAATGGAACGCTGAAGACAATAATTAAAATATTTCTTTTTTTTGTGAAAAAATATTTTTTAACATATTTATTTGTATTAATAATGTGTAGCTCTTTGTTTTCTCAAGCTACTAAAAACGATACGTTAGTTTGTGACTTACTTTTAAATAAACTTAAAAAATATGCAAATCAAGCAAACGATTCTGCAAATGACTGCTATAATAATTTATTAAGTTATGCAAGGCATTATAAAATGGGATTTTATATTGCAGAATCGATAAACA
>DAOOWN010000128.1:0-4055 GCA_035371305.1 Bacteroidales bacterium | reverse complement strand
AACCACAACAAAGCAACCTTTTGGTTATTTTGTTCGTTTTTAGTGTATATGTTTAAAAATTATATATATTTATTTGTTTTAATACTAACTTCCGTTAATGTTAATGTATATTGTCAGATTAACGAAAGTTTTGAAAGCGGTTTGCCAACGTCTTATTCATCAGTAACTTCTTATGTCTTATCCTCTGGAACATGGACAGGACAGGCTAATGGAGTTATACAAGGAACTGTCGGAGTTAAATCAGGATCTTATTCTTGTCAGTTAAGAAGTCAAACAGGTGCACAAATCACCTCGCCAAATATACCTTTAGGTGGGGTTTCTACGGTAACATTTTATGCTTCAAGCAGCACAGCATCAGGCTCTGTTCAGGTTAATTATTCAACTGATGGAGGAAGTACTTGGAATCCCGCGACAGGTTCTCCTTTTTCTTTAACAACAGGCTCACCTGTGTTAAAAACTGCAACAATTAATACAAGTGCTTCAAACGTTCTTGTTCAATTTTATAGAACGGCTGCAACAGTTTATATAGATGATATTTTGATCTCGCCATATTCTCCTGTTCCTACTATTACTGTTTCTCCAACCTCTTTAACTGCTTTAAATTATAATTTAGGTGCAGGTCCTTCGGCAGAACAATCTTTTACCATCTCCGGTTCAAATCTTACAAATGATATCATTTTGACCCCTCCAGCAGATTATGAAATATCTACAACTTCAGGCAGTGGCTTTATTTCAAATCCGAGTACAATAATCTTAACTCAATCCGGTGGAACTGTTGCATCTACAACCATTTATGTGCGTTTAAAAGCCGGTCTTTCAGCCGGAAATTACAATAGCGAGAATATTAGTTGTACAAGCATTGGAGCCACAACAAAAAATGTAAGTTGTAGCGGAACAGTTTTTACTCCAACATTAACAGTATCAACAACTACATTAACAGGGTTTACATATATTGTAACAACTGGGCCATCAGCGAATCAGACGTTTACCATTTCCGGTACAAACTTGACTTCAAATGTTAGTTTATCGGCCCCCACGGATTACGAAATATCAACTTCCAGTGGTTCCGGTTTTGGTAGCTCCTTAACGCTTACTCCTACTTCAGGCACATTGTCTTCTACTACTATCTATGTTAGATTAAAATCCGGATTGCCTATAGGTATATATAATTCAGAAGTAATAAACTGTACGGCAACCAATGCCACAACCAAAACAATTACTTGCAATGGAACTGTAACAGCATCTAATTCTTCGGATGTAATTTCTGTTTCGGGTTCAGAATCGGCTTCAGTTTCTTCTATTATTAATACATCAGGGCCATTGACTTCTATACAAGGGACCCAAGTATGGCAATTTACTATTCGTGATGGTGGCGCTTCTGGTGATGCAGATAATTTACCCACTATAGTAACCGGAATCATTATTTCTAATCTTAATTCTTCTGGTTTAGACTGGTCAACTTCTATTGAATCAATAGATTTATTTGATGGTTCTACAAATGTGGGTTCGTTGCAATACGGAAATGCTAACCTTACAAATTCACAAGCCAATTTCACCGGTTTAAATATTGTAGTGCCAGATAATAACAGTAAAACTATAACTGTTCGACTGACTGTTCGTTGTCCTTTAGGTTCAGGTAATGACGATGGGGATTATTTCAGGTTTAGTATCTCTAATACAAATTTTACAACAGCCAGTTCTGCGACCAGTTCTCAGAAATCAAGTTTTACTGCAGCTTCTTCGTCTGGTACTGCTCCTCGTAATGAAATTCAAGTTGTTGCTACCCAATTAATATTTTCACAGCAACCTACATCCACTCCGGTTAATTCTACCATGACACCCAATGTGACCGTATCTGCAACCGATTTTTGTGGAAATATAGATAAAGGTTTTTCAGGAACAGTTTCATTAACAAGCACCGGGACAATGACAGGTAGCCCTTTAACTGTAACCGCTTCGTCTGGTGTCGCCACCTTTTCCGGAATTGTTCATACAGTTGTAGGGACAGGATTGACAATGACAGCAAGCAGTACAGGCTTAACTTCTATAACGAGCTCAACATATGATATTTATTTGTCAACAGCTTTTCAGCCCGGCGACTTTGCTGTAATATCAGTTTGTTCAAATACAAATTGTCAGGGAGATGCAAATGGTGATGATCAAATAAGTTTCATGATATTTAAAGATATTCAACCCGGAGATGTGTTTATTATTACTGATAATGGTTATGAACGTACTACTGCTGGTAAATGGGGAAATAGTGAAGGAACTTATCAAATTACAAGAACAACGAGTACCATTCCTGCAGGAAGGGTTATTACGATTAAACTTCATAATAGTACTCCGTATTTTGAGGGAAAAAGTCCTGATAATAATTGGACATTTGCAAATATTGGCTGGACAGGTACAACTTGTGTATTAAATTCCGGAGGCGATCAATTATATTTTATGCAAGGAGGATCTTGGAATAAAGGTACAAGTAGTGGCTCTCATGATGCAACCTATACGCCTGGAGTTTATTTATATGCATTTAATACAAATAATTCATGGACTTCGTTTATTAATTCAACCCAACAATCAGGCTTAGTAGATTTTATGGAATGTTTTAACATGATGCCCGGAGTAGCGACTGATTATATTGAATATACAGGTCCAACAACGCCAGCTACTAAAAGAGATTGGATATTACGATTAAATACTTCGTCCAATTGGAGTTCAAGAACAGATTGTGCAACATATTTTACATATAATATTCATCAAGGGCAAACATATTCTATCCTCCCTTCTTCTTATTCAGATGGAATATGGGTAGGTAACAAAAGTGTAAATTGGTTTGATTGTGCAAACTGGCAAAATTTGGAAATTCCAGATAAATATATTAATGTTCAAATCCCTTCAACAGGTGTTACAAATGAACCTACCATAGGAGCACCGCCATCAGGTATATCAGGTGCAGAATGCAACAATATAGAAATACAAACCGGTAGAACACTTACAATGAATAATGCAGCGAGCCGATTAGATATTTATGGTAACGTTATTCAAAACGGAACTTTCACGGCAACAAATGGTGTTGTTAATATTTTAGATGATAACAGTAGTTTAACAAGTTCTTCAGATGTTACTTTTTATAATTTAACCTTGAATAAAACTTCAAATACAAATACTTTTACAATAAACAGCAATATTAACATTAATAACACTCTTACTTTGACCAGTGGCATCCTTACAACCGGAACAAACAGAGTTGTAGAAAATAATACATCTTTGAGTTCAATAGCGGGTTATGGAACGAATAGTTATATTAATGGTAATTTAAGAAGATATGTTTCCTCTACAGGTTTATATTTTTTACCTGTAGGAACTGCTAATTATTATGAGGAGGCTTCAATTAATCTAAATTCCTCCAGTGGATTAAGCTATTTAGATGCAAAATTTACAACTCCACATGTAAGTTCTATAGATATTACTCCATTAAACATTTCTGTAAACGGAAGTATATTGAATGAATTGCTTGATTATGGTTTTTGGACCATCACTCCAAGTGGAGGGACTTACAATTATGATGTTAGTTTAACTTCCCGAGGACATACTAATGCTGGTGCGACTGCTGCCGCTCATGCAGTTATAAAACGCCAAAATAGTACAGTTGACTGGGTTTCAGAAGGAACACATAATAATGCTGATCAATCAATGGGGAGTGGTTGGGTAACTGCTCAACGGAAAAACCTGACAGCTTTTTCAGATTTTGCTATTGCTAAATCGGTTGTTGGTCCTCTACCGGTCGAGTTAATTGATTTTAAGGCTGAAAAAAAAGATAATAACACTTATCTAACTTGGCATACAGCATCAGAGATAAATTGCAACTATTATTTAATTGAACGTTCCACATCTGACATGGATCATTTTACTGCAATAGGAACTGTTTTTTCTAAAGGATTTTCAAGCGAACTAACAACCTATAAATTTGTTGATTATGATACCCCGAATGAAATAAATTATTATAAATTAATAGAATTTGATTTTGATGGATATCGGGACGAATTGGGTGTTGT
>DAOOWN010000127.1:0-4872 GCA_035371305.1 Bacteroidales bacterium | reverse complement strand
AGGGTTTTGAAAATCCGGTATAATGTATATAAATTTTGGCAAGTCGTTTTTAGCCTTCATTTCAGCAAGCATTTTTTCGAGTAAATCTGAACGAAGTCCATATTCATCGAGAGGTACACCAACTAAATTTGCACCATAGCTTCTAAAAGCACTTAAACCACCAAGATACGAAGGAAGTCCGCATATTACTTTATCGCCGGGATTAATAAATATCTTTCCTAATAAATCTAACCCTTGTTGCGATGCAGTAGTAATAATTAAGTTTCCCAATTCCATCTGTACACCTTCGTTTTTGTAACGTTCAATCAACGCTTTTCTCAACCGAAGATCACCTTCTGTTTCTCCGTATTGTAATGCCATTGTTCCATCCGTATTTAAAACTTCTGCAACAATATCTTTAAGCTCATCTACCGGAAATGATTCGGGTGCGGGTAATCCACCTGCAAATGATATAAGTTCCTTTCGTTGTGTTAGTTTTAGCAATTCACGAATTACCGAACGTTTACTATTCTTAATAGTATTCGAAAATCTATCGTTAAGATTATTTACCATAATATTTTTCTTGCTAAGATAAGAAATTATTTTTGAGTAATTGAATAGAAAAGTCAGTAAAAAAAGTTGTTATATAACAAGCAAATAATGGTTTTTGTTCCAATTACATTATTAAAATCATTAAATTTATTTGTACCTTCAAGCTTTCAAAATTTAACATTTACATATGAGTAACAAGATTGATATTCTGCTTGGTTTGCAATGGGGCGACGAAGGAAAAGGGAAAATTGTTGATTTACTTTCTCCAAAATATGACATTATTGCACGCTTTCAAGGTGGACCAAATGCCGGGCACACATTAGAATTTGACAATAAAAAATTTGTTTTACACACTATACCATCGGGGGTTTTTCAACCCAGTAGCATAAATTACATTGGTAATGGTGTTGTTATTGACCCTTGTATTTTTAAACAAGAAATTGAAAACTTAGCTGCCATTTCGCCATGGATATTCGATAATATCTACATATCCAAACAAGCTCATTTAATTTTACCTTCGCATAGGCTTTTGGATGCAGCATACGAACAATCAAAAGGTAAAAATAAAATAGGCTCTACACTTAAAGGCATCGGTCCGACATATACCGATAAAATTTCGAGACAAGGAATTAGGGTTGGTGATATCGCTCAACCCAATTTTAAAGATAAATATTCTGATTTAGTAAATAAACACAAACAGATATTATCATTATTTAATTTTTCGATAGATAACTTAACCGAGCTTGAAAAATCGTGGTTTGAAGCAATTGAATTGCTAAAAAAATTCAAACTGACAGATGGAATTTCATACATACAACAACAAATAAATCAAAACAAAAAAATATTAGCCGAAGGTGCTCAAGGCAGTATGCTAGATATTGATTTTGGTTCATATCCATTTGTTACATCGTCGAATACCATTGCTGCAGGAGCATGTACAGGTATGGGAATTGCTCCGCAACAAATCGGAGATGTTATTGGCATTACAAAAGCATATTGTACTCGTGTTGGCAGTGGACCCTTTCCCACTGAATTAATGGACAAAACCGGAGAAGAGCTTCGTAACCAAGGTCATGAATTTGGAAGTACTACCGGTCGCCCACGCAGATGCGGATGGCTCGATTTGGTAGCATTGAAATTTGCTGTAACTATCAGCGGAGTTAATCGTCTTATCATCACTAAAGCCGATGTAATGTCCACACTTGACGAAATAAAAGTTGCCGTTGCATATAAAACCAAAGACGGTGAAATTCAGCACATCCCCTATTGTATGGACGAAATTCAATATCCAATTTTAAAATCTTTCGCAGGATGGAAAAAAGATATCAGCTCTATCCGTAAAAAAGAAGAGTTACCGCAAGAACTATTAAATTACATTAGCTTTATAGAAGAATACACCGGTGTAAAAATTGAAATTTTATCGGTGGGTCCCGACAGAAATGCAAATGTATATTTATGATAACACGATTTCTTGCTTTTATTTCATTGTTTACTTTTCTATCATCAGTTTTTGCTCAAAATAAAACATTTAATGCAATAAGAACCCATCAACCTCCAAAAATTGATGGAATTATAGAAACATCATGGAATGAGTGCCCTGTTATTAATGGGTTTAAACAAAAAAATCCTTATTTTGACCAAGCCCCATTGTACGATACCGATATTAGGATAATGTACGATGACAAAGCTATTTATATAGCTACATTCTGTAAAGACCTACACCCTGATAGTATATTAAAACAACTGGGAAATAGAGACGATGAAAACTTGAATGCCGATTATTTTTTTATTGGCTTCGATACATACAACAAACAACAAGATGCATATATTTTTGGAGTAACAGCCTCCGGCGTTCAGTTCGATAAAAGAGTAAAAGATGATTCGTATAATGCAGTTTGGCAAAGTTCAGTTATTATTTGCGATACGGGTTGGATTACCGAAATTAAAATTCCTTATTCTGCATTACGCTTTCCAAACTCACAAAATCAGCAGTGGCGTTTTCAATGTGTTCGATACATTAGACGAAACCGACAAGAAAGCCGATTGATACTCGAACCGCGCGAAGCCAATAACAGTCTTTTATATTGGGCAAATTTAGAAGGAATAGAAAATATTAATGCCCCATTAAGGCTTTCGTTTACACCTTATATCTCTTCAGGAATTAAAACTGAAAAACAAAAAGGCAGCAAAACAGAAATAAGCAAACTTTTTAACGGGGGTATGGATTTAAAATATGGCATAAACGAAAGTTATACACTCGATTTAACCCTTTTACCCGATTTTAGCCAAGTTCAATCTGACAATAAATATAAAAACTTATCAGCATACGAAACCGTTTTTAATGAGCAACGACCTTTTTTTAAAGAATCGGTCGATTTATTTAATAAAGGAAATATCTTTTACTCACGCAGAATTGGAAGAACGCCTCGAAATTTTTATTCTGTAATTAATTTTTTAGACAGCAATGAAATAATATCTAAAAATCCGCAGCAAACACAATTGATAAACGCTTTTAAAATATCAGGCAGAAATAAAAATGGACTCGCTATCGGAGTTTTAAATGCTATCACAGCCAATACATACGCACAAGCAAGTTCAACAATTAATAACAGCAGTAGGGATATACTAACCGAACCTTGGGCTAATTATAATGTATTTGTAATAGACCAAGATTTTAAAGGAGGAAACAATGCATTTATAACTAATACAAACTTTCTAAGAAGCAAATCGCAATACAACTCCAACGTTACAGCGACAGGATTTACACTTTTAAATAAACCCAAAACATATCAATTATCTTTATCAGGCGGAATATCTCAATTTTACTATATAAACGGAAAATCGAATTCTGATTTACCGAGAAATGGATATAAATCATCCATTAATCTAGATAAAGTAAATGGAAATTTTAAATTCGGTATTAGTTCGGGATTAATGGATAATCATTTTAATGCCAACGATGTAGGTTTAACTCAGAGTAAAGATTACTTAAACAATACAGCATACCTAAACTATAATCATTATTCCCCAACAAAATTATTACTCAACTATGGAATCAATATTGTTTACATGCAAAATTACCAATGGTCGAGCCTTCATTCAAAAATATCGAGAACCGAATTAAGTTTGTGGGGGACAACAAAAAACTATACAAGCATTTGGACAGGAGGCTTTACCGATTTACAAAGCGGATACGATTTTGATGAACCCCGATTACCGAATTTTGTTTTTAATGATGGTAAATATAAAAATGTACGATTTGGCATTTCTACAGACTATCGCAAACCTTTTGCTATTGATATCTCTACTGCTTATTTTTATAATTCGACTTACCATTCTAAGAGTAATTATATAGAAATATCTCCTTTGTTCAGAATCAACGATCATTTATCTTTCAGATACCAATTCGAAGGCGATTTTGCAAAAGACGATGTAGGTTTTGCCAGTTTAGACAGCACAAATAGCTTTCCTATTTTTGGAAAAAGAGACATTTCAACTCTTACAAACTCAATTACAGGAAATTATTTAATAAAAAATGATTTATCCATTAGCCTTAAATTTCGATACTACTGGTCGCAAGGTGAGTACAATCAAATATTTCGACTAAACAACAATGGAGTTTTTGAAAACACATTAAGCAATTATTCACCCAACATTTTTAACTATAACTTCAATTCACTTACAGTTGATTTGGTTTTCTCGTGGCAATTTGCTCCGGGAAGCAATATGATGCTTATATGGAAAAACGAACTTTTTGAAGAAGGGACAAAACTTTATAATTCATATTTTGAAAATTTAAAATACCTGAATAACTACCCGACAAATAATACTTTTTTGCTGAAAATACTGTATTATCTCGATTATGAATACTTATTCAAGAAAAAAACATAATCCGTTTTGCAAGATAAAAAAAAGATATTATCTTTGCAGCACTTTTTTAAAGGCCTCGTAGCTCAACTGAATAGAGCATCTGACTACGGATCAGAAGGTTGTGGGTTTGAATCCCGCCGGAGTCACTTTTACAAGCGCAAATATGGCAACATATCTGCGCTTTTTTGTTAATAATTGTGTGTTGAAGGTTAAAAAAACAAGAAAACAGGATTAACTGAGAAAAATATCGTATTTTTGCCCTGTCTAAAACTTTGAATTTATGAAATTCACATCTTGTATGCGGAAAAGAACGTTCGCATTCTTTTTTTCTGTCCTATCATTGCCGGCATTGGCGGATATTCCTGCCAATTACTATTCTTCGGCGAATGGAACTTCGAGTGCAAATGATGCGTTGCGCATAGCTTTATACACTATTATTAATAATCACACGGTAATTAGTTACAGTAATTT
>DAOOWN010000126.1:0-4936 GCA_035371305.1 Bacteroidales bacterium | reverse complement strand
CACAGTATTATACGTTGTTATTAGCTTGGTTCTCACAGGTATGGTAAATTCCAGCGAATTGGGTGTGGGCGACCCACTTTCGTACGCTTTTGAAAAGTTTGGTTTAACCAGGTTTTCGGGAGTAATAGCATTGAGTGCCGTAATTGCTATGGCAAGCGTTTTATTGGTTTTTCAAGTTGGACAGCCTAGAATTTGGATGGTGATGAGCCGAGATGGTTTATTGCCTAAACGTTTTTCGTATATTCATCCTCGTTTTAGGACTCCTTCTTTTGCTACGGTAGTAAATGGTTTTTTTGTCGCTATTCCGGCTCTTTTCTTAAATCTTACCGAAGTTACCGATCTTACAAGTATAGGTACACTATTCGCTTTTGTTCTGGTTTCGGGAGGGGTGTTGCTGCTCGATGATAAGCGAAGCAAACGCAAATTGGACGGTAAATTCAAAATATGGTATATTAATGCTCGTTACACTGTACCTCTTTTATGGTTGGCATTTTTTGTTTTTCTTTTTATATATAAAATTTCATGGGCAACGTTATTAAATTATCTTACGATTCCGCATGTTATCTTTATTATTGTGGCCATTATTGTAAGTGTTTTTGCTTTTATTAGGGAATGGTCATCTATACCTTTAATGGGTTTGCTTACCAACCTATATTTAATGGCGGAGTTAGGGGTTACAAATTGGCTTCGATTTTTAGTTTGGCTGTTGATTGGCTTAGTGATTTATTTTTCGTATAGTATTAAGAAAAGCAAATTAAATAAAACCGAAACAACGATTCAATAATGAAGCTTTTTAAAATATTGCCGTATATTTTGATTAGAAATTACTTTTCGAAAAAAAATAGGTAAATCATAAAATAGTCAGTATAAAAATAAATATCTTTGCACTAAATTATAATTGACATGAAGATTTCGTATAACTGGCTTAAGAATTATATTAATTGCGATTTAGCCCCACAGCGTATTTCCGAAATTTTAACATCCATTGGACTTGAAGTAGAAGCATTAGAAAAGTATGAAAATATACGTGGCGGCTTAAATGGCATCGTAGTAGGACACGTAGTTGCATGCGAAAAACATCCCAATGCCGATAAATTATCTGTAACCAAAGTTGATGTAGGTAATGGTGAATTATTGACAATTGTTTGCGGTGCTCCCAATGTTGCTCAAGGTCAAAAAGTTCCGGTTGCACTTATTGGCACTACATTATACAAAGGTGAAGAATCATTTACTATAAAAGAAGCTATGTTGAGAGGCGTAAAATCACAAGGGATGATTTGTGCCGAAGACGAAATTGGTTTAGGTGATTCACACGCCGGAATTATGGTTTTAGATTCTGATTTGCAAGTTGGAACGCCCTTATCATCGTTGTTTAATGTATATAGTGATGTGGTTTTTGAAATTGGACTTACGCCCAATCGTATAGATGCTGCTTCGCACTATGGTGTGGCAAGAGATTTGGCAGCTTATCTACAACATCATTCGCCAGTAGTACTAGAAAAACCCAATGTTGAGCATTTTAACATCGAAAATAATCAAGCACCAATTGAGGTCGTTATTGAAAATAATGAGGCTTGTCAAAGATATTCCGGTATTGTTATTAAAGATATTGAGGTAAAAGAATCACCCGATTGGCTTAAAAATTCCTTAAAGGCAATCGGTTTAAGACCCATTAACAATGTGGTAGATGTTACTAATTATGTTTTACACGAAATAGGACAACCGCTTCATGCTTTCGATTACGACAAAATAAAAGGGCAAAAAGTAATTATTAAAACCTTAAACGAAGGTACTTCGTTTGTAACCTTAGATGGTGTTGAACGAAAACTTTCATCAGACGATTTAATGATTTGCAACGAAGTTGAGCCGATGTGTATGGCCGGAGTTTTTGGAGGTTTAGAAAGCGGAGTTAATCAAAATACAAAAAATATTTTTATCGAAAGTGCTTATTTCAACCCTGTTTATATTCGCAAAACAGCACGCCGACATGGTTTGTCAACCGACAGTTCATTTCGTTTCGAGCGTGGAGCCGATCCCAATATTACTCTATATGCGTTAAAACGAGCTGCAATGCTTATTCAGCAAGTTGCAGGCGGAACTATTTCTTCCGAAATAAAAGACGTTTACCCAAAACCCATTAACGATGTTACTATTGAGCTAGAGTATGCGTACATCGAAGATGTTATTGGAAAACAAATACCGAAAGAACAAATTAAAGAAATATTACAATCTCTTGAAATTAAGATTGTAGCCGAAAAAGAGAAAAGTCTTTTAATTGATATTCCAACCTACCGTGTAGATGTTACTAGACCCATTGATGTGGTAGAAGAAATTTTAAGAATTTATGGTTTTAACGAAGTAGAGATTTCCGATACGCTCAATTCAAACCTTAATTATTCTAACCCCTTACGCAATGAAAAATGGTATAATCAGATAGCTGATTTATTGATACACAACGGTTTTTACGAGATTATGACCAATTCTTTGACGAAAGTAAATTATTATAAAGATAATAAATTTTATCCGCTCGAAAATGCTGTGCAGTTATTAAACCCGTTAAGTCAGGATTTGGGAGTGATGCGTCAAACGCTTTTATTTTCGGGTTTGGAGTCGGTAGTGTATAATTTAAATCGTCAAATGACCGATGTTAGGATGTTTGAGTTGGGCAAATGCTATTATTTACCCGAAAAATCAAAAAACGAAGAGGTTAAAAATTATGTAGAAGAGACCAATCTTGCACTCTTTGTGTCGGGAAATAAAGAACCTCAATCGTGGTTAGTAAAACAAGATGAAAGTACATTCTTCTTCATGAAACGTTGGGTTGATAGTATTTTGACAAAAATGAATATAGAAGCTACCAACCTATCCGAAGTTCAAAATTCAATTTTTTCTTATGGATTAAATTATTTCTATAAAAACGATTTACTGGTTCAATTTGGTAAGCTAAGTTCGGAGGTTTTAGCTTTATTAGACATAAAGCAAGATGTTTTTTATGCAGAATTTAAATGGGAAATATTAGTCAAGTTAGCCTCATCGAAGCATATTACTTTTAGCGATTTGCCTAAGTTTCCGGCAGTTAGACGCGATTTAGCCATGATTTTGGATAAATCGGTAAAATACGAACAATTAAAACGTATTGCTCAAAAAACTTGTGGTAACTTATTAAAAGAAATAAATTTATTTGATGTGTACGAAGGTAAAAATATTGAACCCGGTAAAAAATCGTATGCTTTGAGTTTTATTCTTCAGTCAAACGAAAAAACACTGTTGGACGAAGAAATTAATAACACAATGAATAAATTAATGAAAAACTTTGAGACCGAGGTGGGAGCTGTTATTCGAATGTAAAGCAATCCGACAAAAAAACATCGTTCCAACTATAAATTCATTTCTACCATCTATGGCGTAACAACTAAGATTTTTTTTGACTTTTATTAAAAAACGTTTTATCTTTGCAAAAAGAACTTGAATCTACCAATTGTAAAATAAATACCAATCAGTTGGAAGAGGGAGTTTATATTATCGAAATTAATGCAGATAATAAATTATATAGAGTTAAAATAATAAAACAAGCCAAATCATGAAAAAAGTAATAATCGTATTTTTTTTAATTGCTTCGCAATCCATTTATGCACAATTTTTTACTGAATTGGGAAGCGGTTATGCTTTTTCTACTAAAAAAGCACAAACAACTTTCGATAATAATAATTATATAAGAATATGTAATATATATTCTGGAGTGTTTTATAAGGGACTTATAGGATATCAGTATAAAAATAATTTGGGTTTAGAGTTGAATTGTGCATTTAAACCGAAAGCAAAAAATATTCTAAATTATCCCCAAAGTATTAACACTTTTTCTTCTTCATCCAGTTATAATCATTTTTGGTTGTTTGGTCCATCATTTTATGATGGTTCTTTTGTTTCAATTATTCCCAAAATTTCCTACAATTATAAAATAAATCACCTAAGCGTTTCGCTTGGTTGGGGTATTGGATATTTTTTGTTAAATTATTATTGCTATACTCATGATAACCAATTTTACCAATCATTTAGCAATGGTGAGTTAACATATCGTAGAATACAAAAAGGACAATCGTTATATCAATTTACCGAAGAACAATACAGAATGAATATTAGCTTTAAAATTAACTATGCTTTAAACAATGCAATAAGCATTTTTATGGAAATAAATTCAAATTTGCACCCCTATATATTTCACTATATTGGCTCTAAATTTATTTATTTTAAATATTATGATGAAACTTATGATGTTCATGATAACCCCAATACTTCAATAACTGAAATTGATGTAAAAAACATTAATTTAGGTCATGGTTTTTATGACAATTTCCAAGTTCACAATGCGGCAGACTTATCAAAACTCATTTATGCTCAAATAGGCGTTCGCTATACATTTGGTAAAAAAGAATAATAAAGTGTTTTATCGCGATTAGACTTTCAAATGAGTCCAATTTCAGCTTCGCTTCATTTGACTCATTTCAGATACTATCGACATTAACAATTGTATCTAGGCTCTCCTGAAAAAATCATTATGCGAAATAAGGAAAATATTTTTGGATGATTTTATAAATGAAGCCAAAAAATTTAGCCGAAATTTTTAACCACCTCGCTAAATTGGTGATAAAAACGATGGCAGCAATCCACCAATTCTTTTTATTTCCCATCATGGCTGGCTTGACCTGCCATCCTCCAATGCTTTTATTTTTATACAAAAAACGAAATAGTATTTTTCTACCATTTTACCAACTACACAATAACAATTACCATTTGTAAATCCAAACCTACCATCTACACAATAACAACGTAGTTTATAAATTTAAGTTTTGAATTTTTAAAAAAAACGTTTTATCTTTGCATACAATAAATACAACATTCTATGTCCAACGCATATAAAAAATTTGTACAAAAAGCT
>DAOOWN010000125.1:0-5006 GCA_035371305.1 Bacteroidales bacterium | reverse complement strand
TGCCTCTCCTACTATATGTTCGGTTGGAATCAGATTATCCTTTTCGAGTTTTGCGTACACATAATAACCTACGTTATTTTTAACGATGGTATAATTGAGGCTATCGTGCAACCTATGATGAAATTCATCACCGGTAATATAGCAATGTATTACTGCTCCATTTGGTTGCTTTAGAGTTATAGCAACATTTTCGATATATGCAGCTGATATGCTTAATGAAATAAGCAAAAATAAAGAAGCAAATAAAATTTTCATAAATTATTGGGTTATTTATTATATTTTGATGACTTACTTCAAGCTATACATGTTTCTCTGCATGATACGAAGAACGCACCAATGCCCCACTTTCAACAAAATCGAATCCTTTTAATTTTGCCATTGTTTCCAGTTGCTTAAATTCTTCGTTCGAATAAAACTTTAAAACGGGTAAGTTTTCTTTCGTGGGTTGAAGGTACTGACCTATAGTGATTATTTTACAACCAACATGTAATAAATCGTCCATCGTTTGCTCAATTTCATTGATGGTTTCTCCTAATCCCAGCATGATACCACTTTTAGCAGTAATACCTTTTTTTGCTATGTACTCAAGTACATTTAAGCTTCTTCTGTATTTTGCCACACTTCTAACAGCAGGTGTTAAACGTTCAATCGTTTCTAAATTATGAGAAATAATGTTAGGTTTAGCATCAATAACCCTGTCTATTAACTCATATTTTCCCAAAAAATCGGGAATAAGAACTTCTATGGTAATAGAAGGATTCAATTGTTTAATAGCATTGATCGTTCTATTCCAATGCTCAGCTCCACCATCGGGCAAATCGTCTCTATCAACACTTGTTACCACACAATGCCGAAGCTTCATTTTTTTTATCGATTCTGCTACTCTTATAGGCTCATCATGGTCAGGAGGCAATGGTTTTCCGGTTGCTACCGAGCAAAATTTGCACGAACGAGTACATATATCCCCTAATATCATAAAAGTAGCGGTTCCGGCTTGCCAACATTCAGCCAAATTGGGACAATTGCCACTCTGACAGATGGTATGCAATCCGTATTTTAAAACGGTTTCTTTTGTCTCAATATATTTTCCGCCTACAGGAAGTTTTATTTTGGGTTTATTTGGATCAATCTGACGTTTCATTTCCTGTTTCAATTAGTTGCTTCGAATCTCGATTTTTAACTTTTATTCTGCCAAAGCGATAACCTACATATAAAGATATGATATATCGATTTTTAGATTCAGTTGCCATGATTTGTATCGGTTTGGTAAAAACATCGCAAATGGCACCGACTTCTAATGCGTTAATAGCTTCTTGCTTTTCGCTGAATACAAACGACATACCCGCTTTAAAATAAGCTCCGGGAACGATTTTTGTTTCGTTTATACCTTTAAAAAATGAAGAACGGCTGTAAATATCGCTGATTTGATGTATGTTATAATCAAATTGCTTATCGCTGATATATAAAACTTCATAGTTATCGTATATTTTGCTGCTATCAACGACTTCGTAATAGATGGGCTTTAATAAGCCTAACGTACCGCCAATACTGTAATGCAAACGAATTGCAATGCCTCCCTTATCAAAAATACTAAAAATTTCTTTCTGTTTACCAATTCCTGCTCTTATGGCAAACATTGAATATAATTTACCAAATACAAACTTTTTCTGACTTTGATAATAGGGATTCTCGACTCTTATTTCTTTTGGATGTTTTATATATGTAAAATCGAAATCGACGGTTCGCTTTCTGAAACCATCCAAACGCTTACCATGTTGAAAAGAAAACATAGAACCATTCGAATTAATAGCAAAAAGAAAAGAATGCTCGTTTGTTGTAACGACTCTTGCCTCGGGAGCTAATTCTCCTTGAGCAAAGATAAATTGAGAAAGAAAAATAAAGCAGATGTATAATGATAACGTATGCACAAAATTCTCTTTTTGCAAAAATACGTCTTTTTTAAATATTATATGCTAATTCGTTATGTTCAATAGAAAACTATGTAGCTTTTTTTGTTAAAATAAACTAAAATGGTCAAAAGTAACTGATTCAAACTTTTTATTTCAGAATCTAAAATGTATTTTTGCACAAAAAAAAGGACTATGAAGTTAATTGTTGTATCTGTTTTGTTTGCTTTATTTTTTACTAACCTTAGCTTTTCTCAAGGGTATAAAATCAAAGTAAAAGTTAAAGGAATAAACGAGAAAGACACATTATTACTTGGACATCACTTTGCTGACAAGCTATATGCTGACGATACTGCATTAGTGGATAAAAATGGCTGGGGAACGTTTATAGGAAAGAAAAAATTAGATGGCGGACTGTATGTTGTTATCATTCCAAAGCTTAACAGACGATATTTTGAATTAATCATGGATGATCAACAACAATTCACGCTCGAAACCGATACCATCGACTTTGTAAAAAACATGAAATCAACAGGTTCTGCAGAAAACAAGTTATTCTTCGATTGGCAAAAAACCATGGCAGATTTAGAAAAACAGATGACTCCACTCCAAAATAAAATGAAAGCATTTACCAATAAAAATAAAGATTCGCTTGAGTTTTATAGGGCAAAAGCAATGGAAGTGGACAACAAACGTAAAGAATATTGGGAAAGCATCATAAAAAATAACCCTACCTCATTTTTAACAAAAATATTAAAAGTTTTAACTCCGGTAGATATTCCCGAATTCAAATTCCCCGAAAACACAGCAAAAAAAGACTCATTAACCAGACTCTATCAATATGTTTACAACAAAGACCACTATTGGGACAATGTCGATTTTTCAGACGATCGATTACTCAGAACTGCCTTTATTGAACAAAAACTTTCTGATTTTTTCAAAAACATTGTACTAATGAACCCCGATTCACTTACCAAAGAAGCTGTTAAGGTTTGTGAATTGGCAAAGAAAAACAAATACTTTTTTCAATACGTAGTGGTTTATACCACCAACTACTTTGAAACCTCTCAAATAATGGGCATGGATAGAATTTTTGTCAACCTGGCCGAACGCTATTATTTAAAAAACGAATGCTGGTGGGCAGATTCTACAATTCTGAGAAAAATTGGCGAACGCGTTACGAAACTTAAACCCAACCTGATTGGCGAAATTGCACCCGATTTAAAAATGGAAGATACAGCCGGCGTTTGGCATCAACTTAAATATATTAAAGCCGATTATATCATTTTAGCATTTTGGGAACCCAATTGCGGACATTGCAAAAAAGAAATCCCAAAATTATACGAATACTACAGAACAGTCAGAGATAGCGGAATAGAAGTTTTTGCTGTTTTTACCCAACACGAATTAGACGAATGGAAAAAATTTATTAGAGAACACAATTTAGACTGGATTAACGTATGGGATAAATATAACTTTACCAATTTCAGAAACCTTTACGATATTTACAGCACTCCTACTATTTACATTCTGGATAAAAACAAAAAAATTATTGCAAAACGTATTGGTGTTGAGCAAATTGAAAAGTTTATTCAGTACGATAGAAAAAACAATACGAAGAAATAAAGTAAATTGAAAATAAAAAAACAATCAGCCAACGTACACTATTTTAGTGTAAAGAAAAAAAATCTATATCTATCTACTAATAAATAAGTTAACAAGATAAATGAGAAAATTTTTTATTAATTCAAAAAAAAATATTTTAGTTTTATTATTTCTATCAATAAGCACAATATCTATCTCACAGACAAAAGGTTATACTATTAAACTAAAAATAAAACCATTAAAAAATCAACCGGTTTATTTAGGTTACCATTACGGAGATAACCAGTACGTTGTAGATACGGCCATGCTCGATAAAAACAGCGAAGCCGTTTTTAAGAAAAACCATACCCTTCCGCAAGGTATGTATTTAATTGTACTGCCAACGATGAAATACTTTAATTTCATACTTTCAAAAAACCAAAATATTAATATTGAGAACGATACCGCAAACCTCTATCTAAACCTGAAAATTGAAAACGACGAAGAAAACCAATATTTTGCCGAATATCAAAAACAACTGTATTTAAACCAACAATCCAATGAGGTTTACAGAGAAAAATCAAAACTGTATCCCGATTCGGCAAAATTTTATAATCAAAAGATAGAAAAAAACAAGAATAACCTTTTAGTACAAAAAAAAGATTGGATAGAAAAACACCCTGAATGGTTGTTTTCAAAAATTTTGAAAGCCATTTTACCTGTAGATTTCACTTTCGATGCACAAAAATATTTTCAAAATGTTGATTTTTCGGATGAACGATTGCTTTTTTCTCCTGCATTTACGAACAAACTTGATGAGTTCTTTACTTCGCTGCCTTCATTGACGGTTGAAAATATCGACAGCCTATATAAAGCCATTGATTACATTCTGATGCAAAGCATGAAAAAATCATCGGTTTACGAAGAAATCACCAAATATCTTATCGGTCAATTCGATTTAAGCGGCACGTATCCCAATCCCGATGCATTTTGGTATATTTCCGACAAATATTTTCTAAATGGCTTATGCCCATGGATAAATGATGCCTTTAAAACGAAGCTTTCTAAATACAACGAAAAAATCAAATCGATCTGCATTGGTTCTACTTTTCCTAATCTTTATCTTTCTGATATTCAAAACAAAAAAATAAAACTTACCGATACAAAATCCGATTTTACATTGCTCATCTTTTGGAACCCTGAATGCGATCATTGTGTCGATTATATGAAAAAGCTTAAAATCGTATATCAGGCATACCAACGCCAACAATTTGAAGTAGTGGCTATATTGACAGGGAACAATGTTGAACTATGGAAGAATGAAATAACGAACTATCCGTGGATACATCTGTACGACCCAAAACTAACCAACGATTTTATCGAAGATCTTTTCCTTTTCAATACGCCTCAACTATTTTTACTCGATAAAGACAAAAAAATCATTGCTAAAGATATTTTGACAGAAGAATTAAATGATTTAATGAAATAAGACGACAGCTGAAGTCAGAACATTAG
>DAOOWN010000124.1:0-5107 GCA_035371305.1 Bacteroidales bacterium | reverse complement strand
TTTTATCTTTGCAATTAAGTTATCATAAACAACCTTGTGAAACTTGACAGCTAATGAACGATGACGAAACAAAAGGAATTATTCTTATTGGAGAAATTGGTGGGCAAATGGAAACCGAAGCTGCCTTGTGGATAAAAGATAACAAATCTAAACCGGTAGTTGGCTTTATTGCGGGGCAAACCGCACCTAAAGGACGTAGGATGGGACATGCAGGAGCCATTATCGGCGGTGCTGACGACACGGCTGCTGCTAAAATGAAAATCATGCAGGAATGTGGTATTGTTGTCGTTCAATCGCCGGCTGAAATAGGGATTACAATTAAAAATCAACTTAAATAAATAAATATGGGATTACTATCAGGAAAAGTTTTAGTAGTAACCGGCGCTTCCAGAGGGATTGGTCGGTCTATAGCTATCAAAGCTGCACAAAATGGAGCGGATGTTGCATTTAGCGATTTAAAAGCAGATGAAAATTTATTTTCGCTCGAAAAAGAATTAATTGCTTTAGGCGTAAAAGCAAAAGGCTACGCTTCGGATGCATCTAATCACGAAGATTCGCAGAAATTTATTGACGAAGTAATAAAAGACTTCGGAAAAGTAGATGCACTTGTTAATAATGCAGGTATAACACGCGACGCACTGCTTATGCGTATGACAGAAGAACAATGGGATATGGTTATGAATGTCAACTTAAAATCGGTATTCAATTTAACCAAAGCCGTTCAAAAATACATGCTAAAACAAAAATATGGTTCCATCATTAATATTAGTTCAGTAGTAGGTGTTGGCGGTAATGCAGGTCAAGCTAATTATGCAGCATCGAAAGCCGGAATCATTGGTTTTTCGAAATCTATTGCTAAAGAATTGGGCAGCAGAAATATTCGTTGCAATGCCATAGCTCCCGGTTTTATTGAAACGGATATGACCAAAACATTACCTCCCGATATTATCCAAGAATGGTACAATAAAATACCTATGAAACGTGGTGGAACTCCCGACGAAGTTGCCGGTGTTGTGGTATTCTTAGCAAGCGATTTATCTTCGTACGTTACAGGTCAATGCATCAATGTTTGTGGTGCAATGCAAACCTAATATTCTTATTCTTAAAAGAAACTTATAAACAAGTATATATTTAATACAGAAACAAATCCTCCGATTAAAAGGAGGATTGTTTTTTGAAATAAGGTATTTTTAAATTTCCCCATCACTTTTTCTGAAGAAGTTAAATATACTTGCAAAAAAATGGTAAAAGGCAACTGAATACTCAGCAACATTTGCGACCAAATTAATCCCTGAAAAGGATTTGAAATAAATAAAATAATAAAAACAGCCAACAAATATGAAATAGCAACTCCAATCCGTGAGTGATTATCTTTAATATCATAAGGCTCTTTATGCATTCCGGCAAAAATGATCCCCCCTGCCATTCCGGATGTAATAGCTGATGCAATTCCAGAAAACAATAACGCAACAGCAAAAATAACCGATGCATTTTTTCCTAACAATGGAGTTAATAAACCTTGTGCTTGTTGCAGCTCAACAACTTCAGTATTAGTCTTAAAAAAAACTGAAGCAGCAAGAATTATAATTGCAGAATTTATAGCCCAGCCTACTAACATCGATAATAATGTATCGATAAATTCAAATTTTAATTGCTTTTTAATAATGTTTTCTTCTTTTAAATGCCACTGCCTGCTCTGAATAACTTCAGAATGGAGGTATAAATTATGCGGCATAACCACTGCTCCAAGTACACTCATAATAATGATGATAGAACCTTGAGGAAACGAAGGTTTTATCCAACCTGTAATGGCTTCTCCCCATTGCACATCTACTAATGTCAGTTCATATATAAACGAAATACCAATAATGGATACAAATGCAATAATCCAACGTTCGATTAACTTATACGAATTGGTATAAAGCATTATCATTGAAAATAGTACCAGTAAAACCGAGCCTATTTTCAACGGAACTCCGAGCAACATTTCTAGAGCAATAGCACCACCCAAAATTTCGGCCAATGATGTTGAAACAGAAGCTAACATAGCCGAAGAAAGCAACCATCGTGCATATTTTTGTTTTGTGTAAATGGCAGCCGCTTCGGACAAACATAGACCGGATGCTATACCAAGGTGAGCTACATTGTGTTGCAATACAATTAAAATAATGGTCGAAAGCGTTACCATCCAAAGTAATTCATAACCATAATTCGCTCCCGCAGCTAAATTCGACGCCCAATTACCTGGATCTATAAACCCAACTGTAACTAATAAACCGGGGCCTATATATTTAAAAATATCTAGAGCACCTAATACCGGTTTATAGCCTTTTTTATCTATATTTTTTGAAAAACGAAACATATTAGTTGAAATCTTTCTTTTTTACAAGAAACAAAAGTAACCATTTCGTTTAGAAATAAAAAAGCCCCGAAAATC
Organism: Bacteroidales bacterium; assembly: GCA_035371305.1. Classification (GTDB taxonomy): domain Bacteria; phylum Bacteroidota; class Bacteroidia; order Bacteroidales; family GWA2-32-17; genus Ch61. Next base: position 2,670 of record DAOOWN010000124.1, on the reverse strand, counting down.
GAGGCTTTTTTATTTTTATCATGGAAATCTATTTTACTACTTTAAACTTCCATTGCTTTTCATTATTGCTTAACGTTAAAATGTAAACTCCTTGAGGTAAGTGAGCTGTAGTAATGGTAGATTTTAATTCAGAAACTTCAAAGAATTCTTGTTCTGAAACAATTCTTCCGTCAACTGTAGTCAACTTAATTTTGTAATTTCCGTTGGGCAACGAATTGGCATTGATAAAGACTTCAACAGGTGCCGGAGACGGATAAACTTGAATTTGTTCATAACTTAATGGTTTTACACCAACTTGGTTGCAAACAAATATAGAATCAGTTGCAGAGCAATTACCATTGGTAACGGTAATATAATACCAACCAAAAGCAGGAGCATCAAACATCGAATTGCTACCTGTTAACGTTCCAGCTTCGTTGCTCCAATGGTAAGAATCATAAGGATAAGGGCTACCCTGGAGTGTTAATGTATAAGGCAAGAAGATAGGATCAACACAAACCGTATCGCCACCGGAAATATTAACCGTAAGAACGTAATTAACAATAGTGGTCATAATACTATCATTAGAAGTAACATAATCCGGAGTATAACGAATCCAATAACGAATAATATACGTTGTTAATGCCGATAAATCAACATGTTGAGCAAATGTAAACTGAACAGAATCACCGGCATTCAGTGTACTCGATAATGTTAATGTATCAGCTACAGGTGTGTTATTATTGAATTTATACCAAATTGGGATTTTTTCACCTGCTTGAACACTTTGTGATGCAACGTTTTTAATCCAAACACTCAATGCTTCATCATTTGTTAATCCGCAATCGTATAAAGTAGAACTATCCAGAGGTGAAACAATAGCTAAATCTGAAGGTTCAAAGATCTTGAAATCATCAAATGCGACCCCCTCATACGAATTGATATAACCATCAGAGCCAAATACAATTCTAAATTTAACAGAAGGCTGACCTGCCAATGATGCTAATGAATGCATGCTTGTAACCCATGCAGAATTTGTTGTTCCTGTCCATCCTTCTTGAGATCCTGAAAATTGTAATCCAAATATACTATTGTCATTATACCAGTTATTAGGATCACCTATTAAGCCGATATGCTGCCAAGTAATTCCTCCGTCAACAGATGATTGAAGAGCTGCACCATCATAACTGTTTTCCGCATTTACAAATCTTTTTAACGAAACAAAAGGATTTTGCAATGTACTAAAATTAAAGCAAGGACTAACTACATAGCTATTTTCACTATTATTATAGTTGCCTGCTAAATTAGTAACCCATGCATGAGTACCGGATGCTGCGGTATTTATAGTTGAACCTGCAGGAACTCCCCATGCCCATGTATTATTGGTTCCACCCGAAATCCAATACCCATTGTTTGCTTCAAAATCTTCAAAATATGGATATGAAGAAATGAGAGGTGAACTACCTATTTGTTTTACGATGGTATCATTGGTATGATCTTGATCTGCAACTTCAATAGTATAAGATTTAATTGTATATACGCCCGGAGTTGATAAATCAATCGGTGTTGTAAAAGTATAAAGCATCGAATCGCCAGGATTTAAAGTAACAGGTATGGATTCAACAACAGGACTTCCAGTATTTACCTTATAAGCTGCTTGAATATTACTGTAGGGTAATGATGCTAAATTCTTAATTTTTATGGTTAACGATTCTGAATTGGTTAAACCACAACCATTAATGGGTTGAGTTATTTGAGTAACAGCTAAGTCAACTGTTGGCAATGGTTCATAAATAAAATCATCAATATATACATACGTATAAGTTGATAAGGTTGCATGTTTGAAGGCTACATACTCGTTAGTACCATTATAATTAATGAAAGAAACAACTTTTTCAGTCCATACAGTGCTGCTGGGGATTGATATCGTATCCTTAGGAGTAAATGTATTTTCATTATTGGGATCTGACATAGTACCAACAATTACTTTCTCTGTTGTAGTTCCTTTTAATTTAAAACGAATACGATTTAAATGTGAAGCTAAATCGCTAAAACGAGGTGAAATCAACAATATATGTGTTGAAGCTCCCTGTTCACTAGAGTTATATAATGCAGCACAATTTGGAGCACTGCTTGGCGATGATGTTGACGTTTGTACATAAGGATATGTTGAAGTTGAAACAACTTTCTTTGTCCAGCATAATGGCAATGCGGGTGTTGTAACTCCATCAAAATTTTGAGTATAGGTAGCAGTAGTAGCATCGCAAGGAACATAAAATGTATATGGACCTGCCCAAAAACTGGTATCACCAACACCACAAATTGCACGAACATAAAAACTATAATACGTACCCGATGATAATCCGGTAATATTAACAGGGTTTGTAAATGCAAATTGATTTGTACCTGTTCCTAAAGTAAATCCCTGAACGCCATACTGAACTTGCCATTGTGTAGCACCACCCTGTTCAGTCCAACCTAATGTTGCAGAAGAAGATGTCTGATTGCTTGCTGTTAAATTTATAGGTTTCGGACAAGTTACAACATGTATATCAATATCGTCAATTGCAATTGGCGGCTGATTGGTTACACTTCCATCATTTCGCCAAGTGAAAATTAAACGCTTAATTGAGTTTGAAACGGTATTATCAAAAAAGATTGTATCCGTTTTCCAATTCGTGCTTTGATTGT
>DAOOWN010000123.1:0-5111 GCA_035371305.1 Bacteroidales bacterium | reverse complement strand
GACCCAATGGCAATATTATAATAATTATCCGTTTTGCTGAAATGTTTGGTAAGATAAGCGATACCGGTACCGATGGAATAATTTATCGAATATTTTTTTGCCCATTTAATAGGGATATCAATAAAACTATAAGCAGCAATTGATTTTCCCGTATAATAGCTGGAAGGTAAGTTTGCAAAATATAAGCCGGCACCAACATTTGGAAGTCTGTACAATCTATGCCATTGGTTGGTGTCACTTAATTGTTTCGAAACTTCAAACGTAATTTCATCTATATGTTGATTATTGAAATATGCTAGCGAAGGTCTGTGAGGCAATAAAAAACCATGTCTGTAAGAAGGCATAAGTAACCATGAGTTCTGCGAAAGAAGTGGGTTGAAAAAAAAGAGAAATGATAATAAAATGAATAAAAGTTTCATATGTGCAAATATATTGCTTCTATGTTAATTATTGATGTGTTGAAAAAAAAAACTGTTTTATAAGTGAGGTTAAAATAAAGATTACTACTTTTGAAAATAAATTGATAAGAAATTATATGAAGTTTTTCAAAGCTTTTATTATATTTTTGTTTATTCTTTCTAATGGTGTTTATGCTACGAAGGTTGACAGTTTACTAAATTTAATTAAGTATCACAAAGAAGATAGCTTATCGTTAAAGGCATATTACCAATTAATTTCCTTAATCAAAGACAAAAATCAATCATTAACAATGCGTTTGGCGAATGAGGCCATTCAATCGAGTAGAACTCAAAAAAACGAATATTATGTAGCCTTTTTTTCATCTTTTTTGGCTGATCAATACGAAATGGAAGCCGATTATAATAATGCCTTAAAGTATTATGAAGAATCGTTGATGAGTTATCAAAAATTGGATAGTATAAAAAAGGTAGCTGATTTAAAAAATAATATTGGTCGAATTTATGAAAAGAAATCAATTTTAGATAAAGCCATTGCCTATTATATTGAAAGTTTGAAAATTCGAGAAAAAATTAAAGACAAAAAGGGCATTGCATCAAGTTATAACAGTATTGGTTTAATAAATTATTATCAAGGCGATTACAATAATGCTTTAAAAAACTTCAATTTAGCATTATCTCTTGTAAAAGAGTTAAAAAATCCATTAGGCTTAGCAACAGTTTATAATAATTTTGGATTGGTTTATATCGAAAAAGAACAATACGATTCTGCACTTACCAATATTACAATGTCATTAAAATATTATGAACAAATAGAAAATTGGTATGGAATAGCCACATCTTATTCTAATTTAGCTATATGTTATTACAGCAAAAATGATTTAAAGGCAGCCGAAAAATATTTTTTAAAATCCATCGAAATAAAAGAAGAAATAGGAGATAAGTATGGTTTAATTAGTTCTTATATTTCTTTGTCGGTTCTTTATCAGAAAAAAAACATGTTCCCTGAAGCTATTACAAATATTAGAAAAGCCATTGATTTAGCTAAAGAGATTGAAAACAACGAGGGTTTGTCGAGAGCTTATCAGGTATTAGCAGAGTTATACTATCAAACAAATAAATATGAATTAGCTTATAAAACATTTATAACTTTTCATAAGTTACAAGATTCTATATACAATGATAATACTTCAAAGGTTGTAAATTCATTGCAAGAGCAGTTTAAATCTGAAAAGAGAGAAAAAGATATTCAATTGGCAAATAGTAAAATAAAACAACAGTCGTTATTAATTTACGGAGCTTCAATTGTAATCGCACTCATTTTAAGTTTAACAGTCATTATTTTCAGAAATAACAGGCAACGTAAACGTGCAAATATTTTGCTTTCAAAACAAAACGAAGAAATCACCATTCAAAAAGACATTATTGAACATAAAAATCAAGATATACTTGCCAGTATTACTTACGCAAAGCGAATTCAAGAAGCAATTTTGCCTTTGCCAAATTATATGTCGAGGTTTTTAAATATGTTTGTCTTTTTTAAACCTAAGGATATTGTTAGTGGTGACTTTTATTGGTTTATGCCTGTTGGTGATACAGTTCTTTTTGCTGTTGTTGATTGTACCGGGCATGGAGTGCCCGGTGCTTTTATGAGCATTGTTGGATATAATAGTTTAAATCAAGTTATAAAAGAGTTTAATTTAACCGCTCCAGGTGAAATTTTAGATAAACTTAATATTTTAGTACAACAAGCATTACATACTTCCGAGCAAGAAATTAAAGATGGCATGGATATTTCGTTATGTTCGTTAAATAGAAAAACCAATGTGTTGCAATACGCCGGTGCAAACAACCCTCTATATATTGTCCGTTCAAAAGAAAAAAATGAGATTGCCTTGTCTGACAAAAAAATAGAATCATCAACTCATATACTTTACGAAATTAAAGCAGATTCTCAACCAATAGGAGCATATATAGAGCATCAAAAATTTAAAAGTCATGAAATACAGTTAGAAGCAGGCGATTCTATTTATATTTTTTCAGATGGCTTTGCCGACCAATTTGGTGGTCCAAGTGGCAAAAAGCTGAAGTATAAGCCATTTAAAGAAATGTTGCTTTCAATTCAACCTTATACAATAGAAGAACAAAGAAAACATTTGCTTTTGTTTTTCGAAGAATGGAAAGGGTCATACGAACAGATTGATGATATCTGTGTAATGGGAGTGAAAATATAATAAAAAAGCTCTCCGAAGAGAGCTTTAATCTTATTTTACTTCTATTAATTCGACATCGAAAATGAGATTAGATTTGGGAGGAATAGCACCCGGATATCCGTTTTCTCCATATGCTAATTGATATGGGATAAGAAATCTTATTTTTTCGCCAACATGCATAAGTGCTACACCTTCGTCCCAACCTTTAATTACCATTCCTGCTCCTAATTTAAATTCGAATGGAGTACCTCTTTGAACTGAAGAATCAAACATTTTTCCATCTTCAAAATAGCCTGTGTAATGCACTTTTACGGTTTTCCCGTTTTCTGCTTTCATCGCTTTTTTATCTGCTTTTTGTACAATAATATATTTTAAGCCGGAAGCAGTTTTAATGGTATCTTTACCTTTTGTGTCAAAAGCAACCGGAACAACGGGTTTGTGAACACTAATAAGCTCAACATCGAAAATAAGATTTGCTTTAGCAGGAATGGCAGGTGGACGACCATTTTCTCCGTATGCTAATTGATAAGGAATGATTAATCTTGCTTTTTCACCTGCTGAAAGCATAGATAAGCCTTCTTCCCAACCTTTTATTACTTGTCCTCTGCCTAAGGTAAACTGAATAGGCTCACCTCTTCTTACCGATGAGTCGAATATTTTTCCGTCTTCAAAATAACCGGTATAATGTACTTCTACATTGTCGCCATTCTCAGCTTTAATGGCATTTTTATCTACTTTGTTAATGCGAATAACTTTTAAACCGCTTGCTGTGGTTTCAACCGGTTTGTCTTTTGTGTCAAAAGGTTCTATTTTAGGTGCCGGAGTTACTTTTTCGAGCTGAACAATAAATTTTAATGTAGAATTAGCCGGAATATTTCCTATGGCTCTATTTCCATAGCCCAAGTCTGGAGGGATAACCAATAATGCGGAATCTCCTTCGTGAAGCAAAGCTATTCCTTCGTCCCATCCTTTTATAACTCTTCCTTCGCCTAAGTTAAAACTAAACGGTGTGCCTCTTTTGTATGAACTATCGAAAACGGTATCGTTTAATAGTTTTCCTACGTAATGAACGGTTACTTTGTCACCGGGTTTTGGCATAATACCTTTACCCTCTTGTAAAATAGCATACTGTAATCCAGATGCAGTTGTTTTTAAATTTTCCATTTGCCCAAATGTTAAGATGGTTAGTAAGTTTAATGTTAAAAATACAATGTTTGTTTTCATTTTTATTTATTTAATATTTAGTAAGTTAACTTCAAATACGATGGTTGAATATGGTGGAATTATTTTATATTGTTGACTTCCATAGGCAAGTTTTGAGGGTATAATAATAGTAGCTTCGCCTCCTTCGTGCATTAATTTAATTCCTTCTTCGAGCCCTGGTATAACGATGTTTTTACCAAGTTGAAATTCAAAGGGTTCGTTTCTTTGATATGTATTGTCATAAATTTCGCCACCTAATATGGATACAATATAATGTATGCTTACAGTAGATGTGTCTGTGGGCTTTTTGCCGCTACCTTTCTTTTTTTCTATAAAATATATACCGCTTTGAGTTGGAGGAGTAGTAATATTAGAAAGTTTTAAGTAATTATCTAATGCTGCTAATTCTTCTTGTTCATTGGTGTTTAGTTGTTTCTTTTTATTTTCAAAGTATTCGTTAATGGAATAAATTTTATGAACCTTTACATAAAAAATAAGTTTATCTCCTTTTTTAATAAAACTAGGCACTTCCTCGCTTTTAGTTTCAACAAAAAAACGAACAGCGTCGACTTTAAAAACCGCACTGTCTCCCTCGTGCAATAATAGAAAACCATCATCAATGGTTCCTCCTTGTGCGCTGCCATTTTTAATTTTCATTTTAAAAACATCGGTAAATTCTCGCGTATCATACAAAATGCTGTCTTTATCAGTTGTATAATACATGCTTAATTCCATAATTTCGCCGGGTGTTGCTATACGATTAGACGGATTATTTTTAATCCATTTATATTCTAATCCATTACCGTCGTTTTTGAAATCATTATTTTTACATGCACTAAGAAAATAAAGAGCAAGAAAAATTATGAATATTTTCTTCATTTTTTATGAATTTTGAACAAAGGTAGTTAATGTAAGTAGAATTTCAAAAACGTTAACAAATATTAATACTGTAGCGAAATTTCAAATGGTTCAATTTTAGGAAATTAAGATAAAGTAATGTAAGAAACGTTTTTCACGGAAAATAATTTTAATGATTTGTTTTTAGAATTGAATTTTTTTCTAATTTTGCACCCGATTTAAATGTTGGCGAGGTAGCTCAGTTGGTTAGAGCGCATGATTCATAATCATGAGGTCGCCGGTTCAATCCCGGCTCTCGCTACAAGTTAGTAAAATGCTCAATGAGAAATCGTTGGGCTTTTTTATTGCAATGAGTTTGGTTAGAGCGTCCCGATGTAAATCGGGAAGTTCGCCGGTTCTCCCGACAATTCGGGACCGGCTC
>DAOOWN010000122.1:0-5192 GCA_035371305.1 Bacteroidales bacterium | reverse complement strand
AAAAAGCATGAAATTTCAAAAAAATCTCCTCTTTACAGCGTAGTTTTTAACAACGCTGAGCAAAAGAAAGTGAGGTAAACCAGATAAAAAAAACAACATATAATTAGTTTATCCAAACGGATTTTATTATTGAAATAATGAATAACTTTGCATAATAAATCCGAAAAATGAAAAACATTTTACTCGTTTTCTTTGTCAAAACAGGGTATGAACTATAATAAAATATCTATACGTTTTTTTGACGACCGTGAAGTAAGGGCAATTTGGGATGAAGAAAAAGCCAAATGGTGGTTTTCGGTGTTAGATATATTGGCAGTGCTTAACGATCAGGACGACTATAATAAAAACCGAAACTACTGGAAATACCTTAAAGCCAAGCTGAAAAAAGAAAATAGCGAACTGGTTAGTGCTACTACCCAGTTGAAATTGATTGCTCCGGATGGTAAAAAACGTATGTCTGATATGCTCGATTATAACGGCATTATTGCATTAGGCAAACAGTTTCCCGGAAAAAAGGCAAACCGGTTTATAGAATGGTTTACATACAGCGACGAAAGTATTGACGGGAAAAGTAAGACAAAAGCCTACGCGCTTTTCGAAAGCAGTTTTATTGATAGCATAGAAGTTGGCACAACCAAAGGCTTGCAGCAAATTCATGCTTATTTGTTTGGAGGCTTGTATGACTTTGCAGGACAAATCAGGCAAAAAAACATCTCCAAAGGCGGTTTTAAGTTTGCTATGGCGCAGCACCTCGATGCCACGTTGAAACAGATTGACCAAATGCCCGAAAATACTTTTGATGAAATTGTGAATAAATATGTGGAAATGAATGTCGCTCACCCGTTTATGGAAGGTAATGGCAGAAGTGCCCGTGTCTGGCTTGATTTGATACTGAAAAAACGCCTGAAAAAATGTGTAAACTGGAGTAAAATTGGCAAAACCGAATATATAAACGCCATGGTAAAAAGCCCTGTGGATAGCAGCGTTTTGAAAAACCTACTTCTAAATGCACTGACAGACGAAATAAACAGCCGCGAAGTGTTTATGAAAGGCATTGATTATTCGTATTATTACGAAGAAAAGTAGTATATCATCAGAAAATATTTATATACTATATAGGTTTATTTGGGAATGCAAAAGAAAGTGAGGTTAACCAGATTAAAAAAAACAACTTATAATTAATGTATCCAAACGGATTTTATTATTGAAATAATGAATAACTTTGCATAATAATTCCGAAAAATGAAAAACATTTTATTTCTTCTCTTTATTTTTTTGTCGGTTACATCCTTTGAGCAAAATGTTGACAAAGCTGTTATCTCTACCGAAAAAGATTCTCCGCCAAGCAATGCAAAAAATTACAAATACCGGAAGCAATTTAAAGCAGATTTTTCAAACTACTCATTTCCAAATGATACTGCTTTATACAAAAAAATATTTCACAATCCTCCGGTTTGCCAGGGAAATACCGGAACTTGCTGGTGCTTTTCAACTACTTCATTTTTCGAAAGCGAGGTTTACCGCCTTACCGGCAAGAAAGTAAAACTTTCTGAAATGTACGTTGTGTATTGGGAGTACGTCGAAAGAGCCATTGATTTTGTTAAAACCCACGGAAAAACATATGTTGACGAAGGCTCCGAAGCATCCGCCTTATTGAGGATATACCAAAAATATGGCGAAGTGCCAATATCTGCTTATGAGGGCAAACCCATTTACCGCAAACAACATAGCCACCGTGAAATGGTAAAAGAAATCAAAAACTTTTTGGATAAGGTGAAGAAAAACAATATCTGGAACGAAGAATATGTGGTAAATGTAGTAAAATCGTTGCTCAACGAAGAAATGGGAGCGCCCCCGACAACGTTTCTATACGAAGGAAAGGAATATACGCCTCAACGTTTTTTAAGCGATTTTATGAAAATTAAGCCTGCATCGTATTTTAGCTTCATGTCCACCATAACGGCCCCATATTATGAAAAAAGCGAATTGATAGAAAACGACAATTGGTGGCATTGTAACGATTATTACAATGTACCGGCCGATACTTTCGTAAAACTTATAAACAAAGCGTTGGAAAAGAAATACAGCGTTTGTCTATGTGGTGATGTGAGCGAAGCCGGTTATGACCATAATGAACAAAAAGTTGCAGCAGTTCCGGTTTTTGATATTCCGGCAAGTCAAATAAATGACGACTCACGGGAGATGCGTCTGCAAAACGGAACAACGACCGACGACCATTGCATTCATATGGTGGGGTATTATTATAAAGATGGAAAATACTGGTACCTGATAAAAGACAGTAATGGTAATACATTTGATGGAGCATACCCGGGGTACCGAATCTATAGCGAAGACTATGTAAAACTAAAAATGATGAATATCCTTATTCACGGCGAAGCTGCAAGGTGGTTTTTAGATAAGATTGTAAAATGAATGCCAGGGATTTAATACGAAAAATGCTGCCGGGCTTGCTGCCCCTGATAATTTTTATTTTAGCCGATGAACTGTTCGATACCGTAATAAGTTTGTCGATTGCAGTTGCTGTTGGTATTTTTCAGGCTGCGTGGATTTTTATTAAGGAAAAAAGATTTGATTATTTTGTATTGCTCGATACCGGCTTAATAGTTGTTCTTGGGCTTGTATCAATTATCTCTCACGACGAACTGTTTTTCAAACTCAAACCCGGAATTGTACAAGTTATTATGTGTGTGATGTTGCTTTTTATGGCGTTTGCACCGCCATCGCTTTTAATGGGCATGATGGGGCGTTATGGTTTGACGGTCGAACTGAACGAAGACAGTGTTCGTCTTTTACGCAGAAATATGCGCTTATTATTCCTTATTTTGTTGATTCACACGGGTTTGGTTTTCTATTCTGCGTTTTATATGTCAAAAGAGGCATGGGGTTTTATAAGCGGAGTATTGCTTTATCTGATATTTGGAGCTTATTTTTTAGTCGAATTTATTCGAATGTATTGGAATAAAAAGAAATTTTCCGGTGAGGAATGGGTTCCGCTGGTGGACGAAGAGGGAAAAATAATAGGGAAAGCACCTCGCTCTATGGTTCATAAAGATAAAAAATTATTGCATCCGGTAATTCATGTACATATATTTAATAAGGATCGGAAGCTGTATTTGCAAAAACGGGCTTTAAATAAACTTGTTCAGCCCGGAAAATGGGATACCGCTGTGGGTGGGCATATTTCGTGGGGCGAATCGCTTGAAATTACTGTTAAAAGAGAAACCGAAGAGGAATTGGGAATAAAATTACAACATCTGGCTTTCATTGGAAAGTATATCTGGGAATCTGAAATTGAACGTGAGCTGGTGTATGTTTTCATCAGTCAGTGGGATGACAATATATATGTAAATAAAAATGAAGTAGATGAAGGAAAATTTTGGTCAAAACGCGAAATTGAATTAAATTTGAAAAAAGATATTTTTACACCCAATTTTGAGCACGAATTACTACATATTTTGCCATTTTTCGATAAAAAAGTTAAATTGCCCTAAGGTATGCTGATTATTGCCGATAGCGGTTCTACCAAGACCACCTGGTCAATAGTTGATGGTCAACGCATTGTTCAGAAAGAAACAGTCGGGTTAAATCCATTAATGACGGATGAGGCAGTGATTCGCCAATCGTTTCAAGAGGTTATTGAAATATCTGAAAATCGGAATGTTAAAAAAGTTCTTTTTTACGGTGCAGGATGCGCTTCGGATGCGTTGTGTAATAAGGTCAAAAATGCCATTCGTTCGGTTGTCGATTCAAAAGAAATTATTGTGCGGAGCGATATGTATGCAGCTGCTCACGGTTTATTAAAAAACAATGCCGGCTGGATAGCCATTTTAGGAACAGGTTCCAATATAGCTTATTATAATGGACATGATTTAAAGCGTTATACTCCATCTTTAGGTTATATAGTAGGTGACGAAGGCAGTGGAGCATATCTGGGAAAAGAACTTCTAAAAATGATATATTATAAACAATGTCCCGATGAATTGATAAAGGCATTTTATGATGAAACAACTACTTCTTTGTCGGAAATAATTGAAAATATATATCGAAAACCACGAGCAAACAGATATTTAGCTTCTTTTACTTATTTTATTAAGCAAAACGAGACGAACGAATTTGTCAACTCACTCATTGTTAATTCATTTGAACAGTTTATTAAACTACATATTTTGCCATACAAAAATTTGCATGCACCATCAATTGCATTTACGGGTTCTGTGGCTTTTATATTTCAAAATCAGCTGAAAGAGGTTTGCAATAAATATAAGTTGGACGTTATTGCAATAGAAAAATCGCCAATGAATGGTCTCATAGACTTTTATACCAAGTAACATTCGAAATCGTTAATAATTACTTAACATTCGTTTAATGTTAAGTTAATGTTGATTTTGAACCTTTGCAAAAAATATATGCAAAATGGGAATAAATAGTTTTTTTCAGATTTTAGTGCCTAAGGATAAAAAATTTTATCCTTCTTTTAAGCAAGCAGCTGCTAATTTAGTAGATGTTTCAGAAGTTTTGATTCAATTAATGAAATCGGATAAGTGGGAAGAAAGAATAAAATTAATTGCCAAAATAAAAGAACTCGAAAAAAAGGGTGATGATATAACCCATGCTATGTTTGACATGCTCAATTCCTCTTTTATTACTCCTTTTGATCGCGAGGATATTCACGATTTAATTTCGTCAATGGACGATGTAGTTGATTATATAAACGGAAGTGCTCAACGCTATCTTTTATATAAACCTCAAACCTCGCCGACCGAATTTTTAAAACTTGCCGAATTGATATACGATGGTTCCAAATCGTTGCAAATAGCTGTAGGTCATATTGATGAATTGAAAAACCCCGAAAAGATTAAAGCAGCTTGCATTCATGTAAACGAAATAGAAAACCTTGCCGATGATGTGTATAATATGGCAATTTCGCAGCTTTTTGAACACGAAACGAATACTGTAGAACTCATTAAGAAAAAGGAAATTTTCCAAGTATTAGAAAAAGCTACCGACAAACTCGAAGATGCTTCGGATGTAATTAAGTCAATTATGATTAAACAAGCATAGTATGAGCACACTTGTAATTATTATTATCGCCATTGCACTCATTTACGACTTTTTGAATGGTATGAACGATGCTGCCAATTCGGTGGCAACGATTGTAGCTACCAGGGTCT
>DAOOWN010000121.1:0-5224 GCA_035371305.1 Bacteroidales bacterium | reverse complement strand
AAAGGAAGGGGGAGACGTTTTTCCATTAACAACGTGGTGAAACTAAACACATATTTTTACAAAATACGTAGGAGTGAAGTGTAATAAAATAAAGATTGAAAACCGTTCTTTTAATATGCTCTGGTATTGGTTCCTTCTATGTAGTTTATAAACGAATTATTGACCACTTTATTTCCACCGGGAGTAGGGTAATCGCCGGTAAAATACCAATCGCCCAAATTCTCGGGACATGCTTCGTGAAGGCTTTCGATGCTATTAAAAATAATATCTACTTTGGCATTTATGTCTTTAGGAGTTACAAGTTCTGCAATCTTTTTAGAGATTTCGTCGGCAGAAAATGGCTTATATATAAGTTTTACATAATTTACGATATCTTCTTTAGCAAAATATTGCTGTTCTTTACATTTCTTATATACTGAATCAATAATATGTTCCTGTTTTGTTTCTTTAAGTAATTCGATGGCAGCTTGGAATGCAATAAAATCACTTAATTTAGCCATGTCAATGCCGTAGCAATCAGGATATCGTATTTGTGGTGCCGATGAAACAATGATAATTTTCTTTGGTTTCAATCGGTCGAGCATTTTTAAAATACTTTGTTTTAGTGTTGTACCGCGAACAATCGAATCATCAACAATAACGAGGGTGTCTTGATCGTCTTTTACAATGCCATATGTTACATCGTAAACGTGAGCAACTAAATCGTTGCGACCCTCATCTTTCGAAATAAAGGTTCTGAGTTTTAAGTCCTTTACAGCCAGTTTTTCGATTCTGGGACAGAGATAAATAAATTCTTCCAATTTTTCAGTTGTAACATTGGTGCCAAGTTCAAGAATTTTTTTCTTTTTGGTTTCGTTGCAGAAGGCATTAATTTCTTCAACAAGTCCGTAAAATGCGTCAGCTGCAGTATTGGGAATATAAGAAAAAACAGTGTTCGTGATGTCGTAATGAATGGTTTCCAGAACCTTAGGGGCAATGAGTTGCCCAAGTTTTTTTCGTTCGGTATAAATATCTCTGTCTGTTCCTCGCGAAAAATAGATGCGCTCAAATGAGCAACTTTTCTTTTTATAGGGTTCAATAATGCGTTGAATAGATATTTCGTTGAAATGTCTGATAATAATGGCATGTCCCGGATCCAGTTCTTTAATTTCTTCGAATGGTGCATTAAAAACTGTTTGAATAACAGGACGTTCGCTTGTAACAACTGCTATTTCGTCGTTAAAATAATAATAAGCAGGTCGGATTCCCCATGGGTCACGCAAAACAAAAGCATCACCGGTGCCAATCATTCCGGCCATTGCAAATCCGCCGTCCCATCGCCATGAAGCATTGTTGAGAATGTGTTTTATGTCGATTTCTTGCGATATATGTTCCGTAATTTCAGCATTAGAAAGCCCCATGTCTTTGTATTTTCTAAACAATGTTTCAACCTCGTCGTCTAAAAAATGGCCAATTTTTTCTAACATAGTAACAGTGTCTGTGTATGCCTTGGGATGTTGACCTAAGTCAATAAGGTGCTCAAACAGCTCCTGAACATTAGTAAGATTAAAATTTCCGGCAAGAACTAAATTACGTGTTTTCCAGTTATTTTCTCTTAAAACCGGATGTACAAATTCGATTTCGTTTTTGCCAAAAGTGCCGTAGCGTAGGTGTCCTAAAAATAGTTCTCCGGCAAAAGGGACATTTTCTTTTGCCCAATAGGGATCGTGTATTCTATCGCGGTGTTCTTGTTCGATTTTATCGAATTTTTTGTGTAATTGGTCAAAAATATCGAGCAACGATTGTTGTGAGTTGGAGCGTAGGCGGTCTATATATGGTTTCCCGGGTTTTGGATTTATTTTAATGGTTGCAAAACCGGCACCATCCTGACCACGATTGTGCTGTTTTTCCATTAAAAGATAAAGTTTATTCAATCCATACATCCACGTCCCATAATGTGTGGCATAATATTCCAATGGTTTTCGCAAACGTAATAAGGCAAAACCACACTCATGTTTTATTGCTTCACTCATAGCGGAGTTTTTGGGCAAAGATAATCTTAATTTTTTTAGAATGAAATTCGGTGTTCGGATTTAAAATAAAATTCTAATTTGTGCTTTGATTTCCGATTTTTTATTGCCGTTAATTTGAGTTAATCCTGAACTTATGATGTCTTGATTTGCGAAATAGGTTTCGCCATATCTTAGCCAAATGTCGATATTTTTATTAATGGAATATTTAACTGTTAGGTACATTCTATTGCCTTTGTAGTAAACAGCCGGAACAGAAAAAGCATATAAAACATCATTTTCAAAAGCATAAATGCGGGAGTCGTAGCTATCTGTGTCAAAAATGCCATATCTAAAGGCAATTTGAAGCGGTAATTTTTGGTGTTTATAAATTACATCTTGATAAAAATAAATTCCATGGTCGGTTTTCTGGTCGGTTTTATATTCTAACCATTCAATTCGATTGCGTAGTTCAAGCGATTTGTTTATTTTATAAGCAATATGGTAGCGAATACGTTGTGTATTAACATCTTGTATTCCATTGATAGTTTGAGGTATGGTTGAAGGAATATTAGTCGGTTTATTTTTTTGACGATATCGAACATACATGCTCAGTTTACGGTTTGGTGTAAATCCCACTTCGGCTAAATAATCGTGTCCTTTAGTTGGGGCGTAAGTCTCAAATTTAAGCCAGGGAAATGAAAATATATCATAATAAGCCGATATTCTCCAACGCGAATAGGGAAGTATGGTGGTACCTATATACATTCCATCTTCGTTTTGAATTTTAGAATTTTCGCCAAATGTTTGGGCATACAATGCCTGATAATCTCGTTCGTAATGCCTGTGCAATATTGCCATACTTGTTTGTGGAGAAAGACTAAACAGCATTGAGTTTAAAAATGCTTTTCCTCCGTTTTGCGACATGGCAGCTTCGCCAAATAGAGTTACATTTTTAATTATAAATTGATAGTCAATTCCTACATTTGAATTTTGCTTACCGGAAAAATCGTACTGATTGTAAACGGTTGGATTTTTAATTAAAGGTGCTGAATAAGAGTATGTTAATCCCGTCATTCCCAAACGAAAATAGGTAGAGTTAAAAGATAGGTTTCCTCCAATGATGGTTTCGCCTAACGCTTTTCGGTCTTGAATTTCTGAAGGAATAGAGTGTAAGCCGCTTGTTTGAAGACTGGTTACTTCTTCAGCCTCACCTGTTATAGAGTCAACTAAAGATATATTGGCATCAATTTTTTTGTATGAAGCAAAGGTTGTTAAATCGAATTTTTTGTATCGCAATGTAATTCCTGCTCCACGCAAAAACAAATTTTCGTCGGCACTGCTGTATTTTTTTAAACCCTGAGCTCGTTTACGAGTATTGGTAACCATAGACGATTTGCCAAAAGTATATCCCGACCACATTACCAGTCCTTGACCAAATTGTGCGTAATAATCGCCTAATACAATAGTTCTTATGGGGCCAATGTCTTTAACCAATAAATGAGCCGAGTAAAAATCGAAGCCTCTTTTTTGCGTTCCCTTAAAGAATTCTTCGCCCGGATCCTTGTCGGCAGTAAAACCCCATGATACTTTATTTTTATAAGTGTAGTTATATCGTACATAATAGTGCATGGGATTGCCTAAATAGCGTGAATTTGGACTTGCTGCTAATGCAGAATCGCTTATGGGACTAAAACCTTGTTGTTCTTGCAGTACACGTTGCGTTCGAATAAAAACTTTATGTCGCCCATATTTAATCGCTTTTTTAGGATCGTAACTTAAAAATGGGTCAACTTTTTGAACGGTAACAAAGGGTAAAATCAGGCGAACGTATTCTTCGTTAAAACCGTTAACATTTAAAAGTTCGTAAATACTGTATAATTGACCAAAATCTTTGATGTATTGCAGAAGAGAATTAATTTGAAAATCGCTTAACAACTGAAATTTATCGAGTTCGTCTTTTGTGGCTGTGTTTAAATTTAAAGGCTCATTCAGGTAAAAAGTTAAATCTTCGTAAAGGGTTGTTAAATCAACTTCTTTGTCGGTATTAGATGAGATTTCTTCAATATAATTTTCAATTATTTCTTCTGAAGATTGATTTGGCTTTACTTCTTGAGCAGAAAGGGAAAAAGGTAATAGAATTGCACAAAATATAATAATTGTAAGTTTCATTAGTTGGCAATATTAGCGGTTGTTTCGTATTTAAAATTATAAATGATTCCAACATGAGGTGTAATACCAAGAACCTGGTGATACGAAAACGAAATGTCGGCTTTGATTTTTTTGATCACATAGCCCAATCCAAAAGTTAATTGGTCGGGAGACGTTGTTGCACCGGCACGCATATACAGATTATTCATGAAACGGTAATCAAGCCCAATTTTGTATATCATTTTTGTAGTAAAAGTTTTTTCAGCTTCTGTAGTCATAAAAAGCTTTTCGGTAAATCGATAACCAATTCCAACAGTTAATGTGGAGGGTATTCGTTCGTCATCGTAAACGGCTAATTTTGTGCGACTAATATTGTAAATGTGTCCACCAATAAAAAGGTGTTCGGCAGGCTCGGCTAAAAAACCAAATTCTGCTACTACATGTCCTTTGTTTCCATATACTTCAGCAAAATGTGTGTTGAGATAATTAACTTTTGCACCGATGGAAAAATGGTGTCCTATCATCATGGCATAGGCTAAACCCACTTTGCTTTCATTATATTTTTCGTAACCAAAATAGCTTAAATCAAGGGCAAAAACACCTGCTTCGTTGGTTGGCATGGCAAAGCTTAATGCTTTTAAGCTAGTTGTTTGCAATAAAAAACGATTTTCGTTATATAGGCCAAGTGTTGGAATGGATAATCGAGCTAATCCTGCTTGATTATGAGAAGAACTCCATACGTCAGAAATAGTAACTCCTGTAAATCCCATACCTGCCTGTTTGCCACCTAAAGGCCAGTTTTCGTTTCCACAATAAGAGTAAATAGCTGTGATTAAAAATAAAAAAACGAATAGAATTTTCATGTTAATTGGTTTTGAAGGTGAATTTATATTGTGCTAATTCAGCATTGGCTTTTACGACTTTTTCACCTAATTTGTTTTTATATGCTATAAGTTTTTTCAAAATATCTTCATTTCCAATAGCTATAATTTGTACTGCCAAAATTGCAGCATTCATGGCGGCATCAAGCCCTACAGTTGCTACCGGAATGCCCGGAGGCATTTGCAATATTGAAAGAATACTAT
>DAOOWN010000120.1:0-5378 GCA_035371305.1 Bacteroidales bacterium | reverse complement strand
CAATGTATTGAATTTTACCTTTCTTTAATGATAATAATAAAGGCTTTTCTTCGCTTTTAACATTTATTTGCGACTGGTCGCATGCAAAAGCTTTTGCTCTACCGCATGTCATTTCAGAAGCATTTATAAGAGCTTTGTGGTATGCGTGGAAATCACCCACAAACGCCTTACCTTTAATATTTTGAATAGAATTATTCGATGCGTTGGCATATAAGTATTTTGACAGAAACTCTAACGAAACGTTGGCATTTTCTTCCGAAAACACATTCAGAATATCAACTATACCGGCTAATTCAGTATTACCGCTCCCTTTTATTCGTAATGTACATTCATTGCTATTAATATAAATAGTCGATTTTTTTGCCGAAAAGTTTTCAATATACATTCGTTTTAACCAAATATTGGTTGGAGTATAAAGCGAAGCGTTATCGTAAAGTCTTAACGTGTCTAATACCGGCATGATTATATCAACATATATATACTCGTTTTCGAATAGCTTACCGGCATCGATATTCAAACAACGATTGGTTACTTTTATACTGCTGAATACATCTTTCAATAATGCCCTATTCCCTTTAAAAGTGATGCTAAAATATTGATCCTGACGAACGGAAACAACTACATTACCACTTGCAGCAATTGATGTAAAACCGGGGATGGTGTCGGAAAAGGTGATTTTATACGAACGATTTGTGTTTTGAGAAAATAAAAAAGACCCTTGCACTAACAAAAATGCGATGATTTGAAGTAATCTTAATACTATAGTGGTGTTAGGGACGCATAAACTCTTTTTTATATTTTTTACGTTTTTTTGCCACATTTGTTTCATTTATTAATTGTTAACTGCCATTTACAAATCAGTATATAATGTTAACATTTTATTGTTGCAAAGAGAACTAACAAGGTTAAAAACGAACCATCGTTTCAGTCATATAAAAAATACTTATATTTACCCGTGATTTTTATTTTATGAATGTATTCGAAAACACTGAAATTGCTTCAAATTACGACAGTTATTATTCTACCGAATTTGGAGCGAAAGTAGATGATTTAGAAAAAAAGCTGATTCAGGATTTGCTATCCGATGTTCCTCATCGCAATATGTTAGAATTAGGTTGTGGTACCGGACATTGGACAAAATATTTTGCTGAACATGGCTATACCATAACTGCAATAGATATTTCGGACGCTATGCTTACCATAGCTAAAACAAAACAAATTGCCAATACTCAATTTATCAAAGCCAATTCATGTCAACTGCCCTTTTCTAACCATTCTTTTAGCTTAATAGTAAGTATTACCATGCTCGAATTTGTCGAAAATATTGAATTGACGATTCAAGAAATGTTCAGAGTACTGAAACCCCATGGTACATTGATTTTAGGTTGCTTAAACGAAGATTCGGTTTTAGGTCAAACTAAACATCAAAGCGAAACCTTTCGTTCCGCACATTTTTTTACTCGCCCCGAACTTTATCGCCTTTTGCTTCCCTACGGAGAACCCGTCATTAAAGAAACGGTATTCCTCGACCACCAATTTCAATTCGCTGAAATAAAGTCAAATGGCGTTTTTTTAGGAGTAAAAGTTACTAAAAAAGATTCACTATGAATGTAACATTAGAAATAAGCTACTATCCTCTCGAAAAAAATGCCCATGAGGCAATTAGCAATTTTATTCAATTATTACAAGCAAATGATCAATTACATATTCAGGTTCAAACTATGAGTACGCTCATTTATGGTGATTATGATGTTATTTTAGCCATGCTTACCCAAAACATGAAAGAAATGATGGCTAAGTATCCGTCTGTATTTGTATTAAAACTTTCTAATGCATGTCCGATATAATGCAACCTTTTGTATCAGCCATATCGTCCATATTTAAGATGAAAAAAGTTGTACTGCTTTTTGTATTATTATATTTGGCAGGTTGTAAAAAAGACGATTTAAAACCTTCGTGGGATAGCGATATGCTTCTTCCATTAGCCTTTTCTACCATAAATATACATAATCTTGTTGACGACAGTCTTTGCAAAGTTAATACCGATAGCAGTATTTCGTTGGTATATCAAACCGATTTGGCTTCGCTCATTTTAGACACAATTGTTAAAATACCCGATACTAATTACCAATATACCGTCAGCTTAAACAAAATTGCATTAAACCCTTATAATTTTAATTATCGAGTTTCTATGGGCGACATTGCCAATAAAGACAAAGAAGATAATGGTCCATCAAGCACTATATATACAACAATAATGACCGCTCATAATACCGGACAGCCAACTGCCATTACTTCATTTGGACCCTATAATTTTGATAGCATTGAAATTAATACCGGAAATTACTTCAAATATATTTATATAAGGCAAGCAACCATAGAAATATCTATCAATAATCAATTACCTGTTCCGCTAACCAATATTAGTTTTGAACTAAAAAAACAAAGTACGCAAGAAGTATTAATCAACGATGGCTTTTCAATTATACCGCCCAACAGCCAGCAAACCCGCACTGCCACATTATCCAATATTGTATTAGACAGCTTATTAATGGCTGCTATCAGCGTTTCGTCTCCGGGTTCGAGCATACCCATAACCATAGACACCAGCCAATCTACCACCGCTACTGTTACCATCAAAGATTTGCAAATAGATTCGGCAGTAGCTCGTTTCCCTTCTCAAGAAATTTTGAAATACAATCAGAACCTCGTTTTAAACCTACCCGACAGCATTCAACTAACAGAAGCATGGATTCGTCAGGGAAATCTTAAACTCGACTTTTACAATACCATCAAACAAAACATTCATATTGACTTTTCGCTTCCGGCTGCAATAAAAAACGGACAACCTTTTACCATGAATGTTACCATTCCTGCCTCGGATGGTGTAAATTTATCGCACACTTCTGCCATAGCCGATTTTACTGGATATAAAGTAAAATTTAGAGGGTTACACGATTTTGAAGTCATTCAAGGCGACTTAAATAACAATAATCATATTGAAGTAGATACCGTAAATGCTTTGTATTATAACCTTAGAGCAAGCATCGATTCAACCGGTGAATTTATTACATTGACCAAAAATGACAGTATTTCGGCCGTTTGTCGGTTTGAAAATGTAATTCCCGACTACGTTAAAGGATTTTTTGGATATAAACAAGTAGTATTCGATTCAACCATAGCCTATCGTTTTATTCAAAATCTACAGGTTCAAGATTTACATTTTCAGCAAGCAAATTTTTCGCTAAGCATTGATAACCAAATTGGAACTAATGCTAACGCCTACATTCAACAACTTAGTGCAAAAAACACGCAAACTAATAGAACTGAGCAATTGCAAGGGAATGTACTACAAACTCCTTTTTTGCTTATAAAACCAACCGATCCCATGACAACAAACGTAGATGTGGTGCCGACAACAAGCTCATTTAGCATCAATAGCCAAAATTCAAACATACAAGACCTGATAAGCATCTTACCCGATCAACTTGCCTATTCTTTTAGAATTAAGATGAACGATGGTGAACCACTACCCTCACCTGCCACAGCGAACGATTTTGTTTATTACGGAGATCAATTAAAAATTAAGCTGAATGCCGAAATTCCACTTTCGTTTTATGCTCAAAACTTAATACTTTGCGACACCGTTCTCCCTAATTTTTCAAATATTAATATTGACCAAATTAATTACGGAAATATTATACTCCTATCAAATAATTACTTTCCAATAGACATGAATGTTACCATTTATATGCTTAACGAAAACAAAGAACTTTACGACTCATTACATACGCTACCTATAACTATTCATGCCGGAGTGGTAAGCCCAAGCACTCATAAAGTGAATGTACCAAGTAACGATAAAAACACCTTACCACTCTCTAAGCTTAAATTGCAACACTTTTTCGATGCCAAATATCTTGTTTTCAAAGCATCTTTTAATACAAAACCCACTGCTACACATATAAAAATATACGACTACTACACCATAAATCTGAAACTTATTGGCGATTTTAACTACCATATACAAAAATGAAACGATTATTTATTATCATATCATTTGTAATTATTGCACTATATCTCCATGCTCAAAACAATTTATTATTAGAAACACCCGATAGCACAGGCTATTCTGTTAGCTTTAACTCATTATTGGTTACGTCCACCAACGGTTTCAACAAGAACTTTATTCAAGCAGTCAATCAAAGCAATTATTTATCTGACAACCTCAAATCATCCAATCCAATAAAAGAACACAATTACATTCAATACCATCTTAACGAAGAAATTTCATTGTATCGAATGAACGACAGCTTATTTGGAATGGAAAAGATGGGGTATCATTTCGGCATTTCTTATCAACAACTTTTTACCTCTGCTTTCAACAAGGATTTATATAATTTGATTGCATTCGGAAACAAGAACTATGCGGGCAAAGAAGCCCATTTATCTCAAAGTCTTTTTCAATACTTTGACTATGGAACGTTATCTGTAGGTTTATTTAAGGTATTTGAAGATGAAAACACCCTTACCAAAGCCATTTTTGATTTTAACCTCCATGCTTTTAAGGACATACAATACCTCTACATTCCCAATGCGTCATTATATACAGCCGACGATGGTTCGTATGTCAATCTGAAATTACAAGGCAAGTATCAAGCAAAGAGTGAAAATCGAAACTTTAATATACCCGGTATTTCATTTAATGCAGGTATTTCATTGTTTAATAAATCATCTCAAACACGGTTTTCGTTTCTAATAAAACAGTTGGGCGTTGTTTTTTTAAATAAAAAATCATATCATGCCGCTATCGACACTATGGTGCATTATGAAGGAATACAGATAGAGAACATTATTTCAAATCCGCAATATAATTCCGGTATGTTATCGAACGACAGTATCAGTGCTATTTACAACCATCATCTCGATACGAGTTCATCCGTCTTATCACTTCCCGAAACAATGGCGTTTTCGATGAATCAAGTTTTTGACAATAAATTTTTTAGCGATTTGAATATAGGAATATCGTATCCGTTTCGCACAAAACTAAAAAGCCCCGAATTTTTTATCTCACAATCGATAAAAATTAATCCTAAACTTAAATTTGCCATTGGGAGTACTGTTGGCGGTTACACCTCAATAAGTCCCTTTTTAAATGCAGAATTAATGTTTAATAAGTCGGCCATTATATTTATGCACCTTGCCAATCCACTCTCATACCTCGTTAAAGATTATCCGTACAATACGACAATCTTGCTAAGTGTTAAGTTATGTTGGTAGTATCGTCGTTTTGCCAATAGGGAATTTCATCGCTTGTTTCCTCCTCTATTTCTTCTTTGTTCAACCATTAAAGTTCGTTTTAAGAATAAATCAGTATA
>DAOOWN010000119.1:0-5661 GCA_035371305.1 Bacteroidales bacterium | reverse complement strand
ATAAGAGCATTATTCCAAACTACCCACTTCTTTTTCAACTTCGCTTAGAATTTCACAACTCTTAACTAATTCTTTCATTTTATTATGATCGGGATAAAGAGGTCTGTCTATATCCAAAAAATCAACATATTTACGAATAACATTTTTAGCTTTCTGGGTTCCGCGTCCAAATACATATTTTTGTTCATCGTATTTTTCTCTTAAATCGAGTGCTTGAGCAGCGGCCATAAATTCAATACCTAGAACTCCATAAGCATTATCGAGTATTTGCCAGTTTTTAATGGCAGTGTTCATCCCCATCGAAACAAAATCTTCTTGGTCTGCAGCAGCAGGAATAGATTGAATAGAAGCCGGCATAGACAATATGCGTTGTTCTACAATTTGCATATCTGCTGTATATTGGCTCAACATTAAACCGGAGAACATACCAGGGTTATGTGTCAAAAATGGAGGAAGTCCAACACTTAAGGCAGGGTTATTTAAACGGTTCATACGACGTTCAGAAAGAACCGAAACCATAGTAATGGCGGCACTAATCATATCCATTGGCAAAGCAACCGGTGTCCCTTGGAAATTGGCACCCGAAAGTTGAAGATTTTCGTCGGGGAAAAAGATAGGATTGTCGCCAACACCATTAAGTTCAATTTCTACTTGCGAGCGAGCCCAAGCAACAGCATCGTGAGCAGCACCAATAACTTGAGGTGTCGAACGCATACTGTAAGCATCCTGAACTTTTACTTTTATCCTTTTCTCAATTAAATCGCCTCCCAAAGCAACTTTTCGAATGGCAGCCGCACTTCTAACAGCCCCTTTGAAACCACGTACTTCATGGATTTTGCTATTATACGGACCAAAGTTTGCTTTTAGAGCTTCTAACGTCATGGTACATGCAATCTCGGCTTGCTTTAACCAATTATTTACATCATAAAGCAACAAGGCACTCATTGCAGTTAAAACATTGGAACCATTTATGGTAGCAAGACCATCGCGAGCATGAAGACCTGGAATTGGTATGCCTGCTTTTTCGAACGCTTCGCAACCCGACATAAGCTCACCTTGATAGAAAGCATGTCCTTCGCCCATCATAAGCAATGCTATTTGCGACATGGGTGCCAAGTCGCCCGAAGCACCTACAGAACCTTTTCTACAAACATAAGGAGTAACACCTTTGTTAAGCATATCTACCAATGTTTGAGTAACTTCTAAGCGAATACCCGAATTACCGTGAGCATGCACATTGATACGCCCCAACATTGCAGCTCTTACCCAATCTATAGGCATGGCATCGCCTATTCCGGCAGCATGATTATACACCAAATACTTTTGAAATTCTTTGACTTGTTCGTCACTTAAAACGACTTCCGAAAATTCGCCAATACCGGTGTTTACGCCGTACATAATTTCGTGTGCTTCGATTTTCTTTTCGAGCATAGCACGGCATTTTTTAATTTTTTCAATAGAATCGGGATGCAATTCTACTTTTTCGCCCTGTCGAGCTACTTTTACAACGTCTTCAATAGTAAGACCTGAACCTTTAATTATTAATGTCATAAAGATTAAATTTTGGGATTTATTTGGTAACGAATGTAAGAAATAATTTTGTAGAAGAAAACATTTTTTTTAATTATTTTAAGTAACTCACTCTATAAGTTTTATTATCGTTATCTGTTTTTATAATTATAAAATAAATCCCAACATCTAAATTTTGAGGTTTTTCAATGATATTCTCTCCAACTTCTATTCTTGTAATATTTTCAAACATTTTTTTACCATCTATGCTATACCATTCAATTTTTGCATTTACACTTATTGATGAAGCAATAAAAACATCTTCTCTAAATGGGTTAGGGTATAAATTTAAATTAGACAACATGTAATTTTCGTTTATACCAACAAAATTTACGCAAAAAGCATCACTTGTATCTCTGCACGAATGGTTAACTGTAATCCATTTAAAACAGTGAATACCACTATATTGCACAGAAGCCGTAACACCACATGAAGTTTGATTAGAAGGTTGAAAATGAGTGTTTAACTGATTATCTACCCAATATCCGTAACCATAAGTTGGTGCAGTAGCACATAACGAAATATATTGATTGCTATTCGAAATGGAATCAATAGGATTGGTAATAATTACAGGTGGATATGCTTTTAGAAAAGATATTTTTACAGAGTCGTAGGAATAACAATATCCGTTACTTGCTGTATAGAACATATATATTGTATCATTTATGCTGGGGTATTTAATCCAAGTGCAGCTATTATAGCTTCCCATAGGATTTACCGGTCCATTAAGAGAATCGTGAAATGTAACTCCCGTTGGTCCAGACCATTGAGCAGGCATATTAGAATTACCGCAAATATAAGCCCAATTAGAATTGCAAATAGTAATTTCTTCAGGAGTTTCAGAGTATGGAGTAGGTAAAAATGTTAAATTAAATGTATCGGAACATCTACAAGCTGTATTTCCGGCATTCATTTCTGTCCAAATTATCTGATAATCGCCCGAATGAGTAACATTTATTGTTGCATTTGGGTCATTATTTGGGATAAAAAAGATGTTTGTGCTTGGTATGCTTGACCATTGCCCAATTGAATTATTAATTGAAAAATTACCGTTTAATTGTATAATACTTCCACAATAAATAGTATCATCAGAATGATTTACACAATTGGGCACTTCATAAAATATAACTCTCATACTATCAATGTGTGAAGTAGATTGATTGTCAATATAGTGCCAAAAAAACCAAACAGTCTGCATACTATTAATAAAGAAATTGGTAATACCGGTTGCATCGGCAATGATTCGATAATGCAATGATGAATTGTCTATGTTTGTTATTATTACACCATTGTACGAACAAGTCCAATATCCGCTTACTGCATTTGATCCAATAGTGTCTGCCATTAATTCAACAGAAGTTCCACAAACAGAAGTCTGTGAAAATAATCTTAACGAAAAGATTAAAGCTAATGTTAAAAATGTTGTTCTCATAATCATTGAAATTAAATTTTAATAAAAGACAAAACAACTTTAATTTTCGTTGTCTGTTACAATAAATATTCTTTTTCAATTTATTATTTAGCTCTCAAATAGAATTTTAACAATCATTAAAAGATTAAGAAGTTGAATATTTAATAAAAAATATCTAAATTGCCGTCAAAAATAAATGAATATGAGACCTGTTTTAAATTTATGTTTTGTGTGTTTATTGCTTTTTGCTTTAAACGGATACTCACAAAAAGATAGCACATTGGTAGTATTAGAAAATCAAGATGCCGAATTAGCGTATAATCGCGGTATCGAAAATTTCTCAAATAAAGCTTATCAAGAGGCAATACAAGCATTTACAGAAGCCATAAAATTTAAACCCGATTTCAATAAAGCATTTTTTAACAGAGGGAACGTTTATTTTGAGATGCAGCAATATAAAGATGCTGTAGAAGATTTTAAAAAAGTTACCGAACTCGACTCAAACGATGTTCAGGCTTGGTATTTAAAAGGACGCTCAAACCAATTACTTGGCAAGCAAGACGAAGCGTTTGATGATTTTAGCAAAGCCATTGATAAAGGGTCAAAAGATGCTAAAGCGTATTATTTCAGAGGCCAGATTCAATTTCTAAAAGACAATTTCGATGGTGCCTTGGACGACTTTACCAATGCCATTGCTATCGACAACAAATATGCAGTTGCATACAACGATAGAGGTAGTACATATAGAAAAATGGAAAAATACGATGAAGCCATTGCCGATTACCGCAAAGCAACAGCTTTAGATGCATCGCTCGATTATGCTTTTAATAACTTAGGAAGCGTTCTCAGAAAAAAAGAAAAATTTGATGACGCCATAGATGCATACACTCAGGCTATTAGAGCTAATGCAAACAGTTATATTGCATACAATAACCGAGGAAGCGCCAAGTTTGAGAAAAAAGATTATAAAGGTGCGGCCGAAGATTTTAACAAAGCTTTAAAAATTAAGAATGATTATTTACCTGCTTTAAATAATTTGGCTGCAACAAAGATAAAAGACAAAGATTACAAAGGTGCCGTCGAAGAATATACAAAAATCATACAGCAAGATGCCAATTATGGCTACGCCTATCTTAATAGAGGCATCGCCTATGAAGAATTGCGAATGCTAAAAGAAGCCTGTGCCGATTGGACCAAAGCCAAAGAGCTTGGTGTTAATGCTGTTAATCAATTCATGTCTGATTGTAAACAATAGGAGGAATAAAAAATGAAAACGTTAAAATATACCATCGTTTTAATAATTTTAGCGGTTACTATTAACGGCCTTCGTGCTCAGGAAGTTGTTATTAAAAAAGATGATTTTGCAAGCAAAGACGATTACAAAATTGCAAAAGAATACTTATCAAAAGCCGAAGAATATTATGCATTAGGCAGAGGAGGTATGAAATCGGCATTGGATTTTTACTTAAAAGTATATCAATATATCCCCAACCATGCAATGTTAAATTATAAAATTGGTTCATGTTACCTTCATTCGATACAAAAAGTTAAATGCCTCGATTATTTCAAAAAAGCCTATAGTTTAAATCCAGCTATACAACCTGATATTGTTTGGCTATTGGCAACAGGATACCATCTAAATGCCGATTTTGATAAAGCCATCGAATTTTACACAAAATACAGAAATCAACTTTCGCCTAGCGATTTACAACAAAAACGCAAAGAAATAGAAAAAAGAATTCAAGAATGTAACAATGGTAAAGAGCTTATAAAAAATCCTGTACGAGTATTTATCGATAATTTAGGTCCCAATGTAAACACCATGGCTCCCGAATACAGTCCGCTCATATCGGCAGACGAATCGATGTTGCTTTTTACTTCTCGCAGAGCCGATACCTATGGCGGTGGTGCCGACCCGGACGACAATATGTTTTTCGAAGATATTTATGTTTCGTACAACGATGGCAATGGTTGGTCGGTGGCAAAAAACGTGGGCAAACCCCTCAATACTAAAAACAATGATGCTACCGTTGGACTTTCGCCTGATGGAACACAATTATTCACTTTTAATGGCAAAGTAAACAATGGCGATATTTATGTATCAAAGCTCAAAGGTGCCGAATGGACAGCTCCGGATGATGGAC
This sequence comes from Bacteroidales bacterium, assembly GCA_035371305.1. Lineage (GTDB taxonomy): Bacteria > Bacteroidota > Bacteroidia > Bacteroidales > GWA2-32-17 > Ch61. The sequence goes on along the minus strand of DAOOWN010000119.1, from coordinate 537 downwards.
CATTAAAAAAATACATCAATACCGAGTTCCATGAAACATCGGCTTCTTTTTCGTTCGATGGCAAAACTATGTATTTTGTAAGCGACAGAGAAGGCGGATTTGGTGGACATGACATTTGGATTTCGCAATGGGACAAAGAAAAAGAACGTTGGGGACAGCCACGCAATATAGGCAGTGTAATCAACACCGAATACGATGAAGAAGGTGTATTTATGCACCCCGATGGTCGTACGTTGTATTTCAGCTCGCGCGGACATAATACAATGGGAGGCTTTGATGTGTTCAAATCGACCATGAACGATGACGGGACATGGTCTAAACCAGAAAATCTCGGATATCCGGTCAATACTCCCGACGACGACCTCTTCTTTGTAATGGGAGGTAGCGGTAAACATGGCTATTATAGCTCGTCCAACGATAATGGATACGGCGATTACGATTTGTATATGATTACCTTTAGAGGTCCCGAAAAACCTCCGGTACTTCACAACGAAGACAATCTATTGGCTAACGTTGCACCTGTTGGTGAAAGCGTAG
>DAOOWN010000118.1:0-5907 GCA_035371305.1 Bacteroidales bacterium | reverse complement strand
TTGTCGTTGTTTATTACAAATGAAAATAATTTGTAGTATTGATTTTTATTGATAAAAATATCTTGCGATGCTATTTCTTTCCCTTCTTGCAAAAGCGATATTTTTGATTTTTTACCTTCGAGTTTATTCGCTTTTACTGCCACTTGAATTCTTATATTATTTCCTACAAATACTTTTGAATTATAGTCAACTTTTTCAATCATCAAGTCGCTATGAATAATGGTATCGCCCAAACACACAGAAAAAATAGGAGCAGAAGTATTATCGTTTATGTAAAGAGGGTTAGAACCTTGGTTGTAAATACCATCACTAAGCAACACGATGGCTCCCAAATTGTCGTAGTCGTATTGCTGATGAACGTACTGAATGGCTGACGCTATATCTGTTGCTTTTTCGTCAAACTTTAAGCTGTCAAGCGGTTTTACATCGCTCCCAAAACCTATCATTTTAATATCGTATTCATCTTGCTCCCTGAGAGATTTAATAAATGCTTCAATTTTTTCATGTTGCTTTTTATAATTTGAAGAAAAAGCAATGGATTGAGATTGATCTATGGCAATAACCACAATGGGTTTCTTAATTTGAATTGTATTCCATTTAAAAATGAGCGAAAGAGCCAATAAAAAAACAATAGTAAAAACGATGATTCTTAAAATTTTAGAAATCATCAACACGATGTTGGGCATTTCAGAAAGATTGCTGTCTTTATTGTAAAAATACCAAACTCCGGCAAATATCAAAGGCAAAGCAATGACCAGAAACCACAGCGACCATTCGGAAATAATATGAAAAGCGAGCATACTTAAAAAAATAGGTTCAAAGGTAATAAATAGTCGTTAGAAAAAGCTATTCACCAATATCATAATCATTTCGTCTATTCGGGTTCGCTTGTTTTTCTTCGGGAGCAGTGCCGGAAATAGATTTTAATAGTTTATTGTTTTTAAATACGGCTTCAAAAATCACTTTCCCATTGGGTTCGTAATAGATTGTTTTTCCGTTTTTTAGTCCGTCTTTATATTCTACGATGCTTTCAACGGGTCCCATAGGATAATATGTTTTCCATGTACCGGTTGGACGGTTCTTTTCATAATACTCTTCGCGTAATAAAGCTCCGCGTTCATCGTAATAAAGCCATTTCCCCTCTTTATCATTGTTTACGTATTTGCCTGTAGTATTAGGTTTCCCATTTTTGTAATACGTTTCGAACACGCCATTGTATTGATTTTTTGTTTTATTTTCAATACGCATGATATTGCCATTGTCCCAGTAGTAAACAATTTTCCCTTCGGGAATGCTGTCTTTATAGGGGATTTCGTATTTTAACTTACCATTTTCCCAATATCCTTTCCACAGCTCTTGCATAACTCCATTTACAAATTTCCCTTCTAGTTTTTTATTTCCGTTTTCGTACAAACTTATCCAATAGCCATCTTCTTTGCCTTCATTCAGTTCTCCTTCATGTTCTTTATTTCCATTTTCATAGTAAACTGTTATTTTACCATGTTTAACTCCATCTTTAAAGTTTACAATTTTCCAGATACTGTCATTGCCATACCAATACGTCCATGTACCATCCATTTTTCCGTTTTGGTAATATCCTTCGTTACCTTTGTGCCCATCTGTTCGCCAGTACGTCCATTTGCCTTGTTGAATATCTTTTTCAAAATTACCTTCAATGTCTTTTTTACCATTTTCTAAATACCAAATAGCAGGTCCTTGTTTTAAATTGTTTTCAAAAGATATTTGTGATTCTATTTGCCCATTTTGGTAATATTTTGTATGCAGTCCCTCTCTTAAATCTTTTTTAAACATTCCTTCCATCTTTTTTTGTCCGTTATCGTAGTAAAATATCCAAAGTCCTTCTTTTAAGCTATCTTGCAGCATTCCTTCCATCTCTTTTTGACCATTGGCATACCAACTAATATTTTTTCCATTGCTAAAATTCAATTCTGATTTTAATTTCCCATCCGGGTACCAACTTTTCCATGTGCCGGAGTATTTCCCATTTGTAAAAAAGCCAAGAGTTTTGTTGCTACCGTTTTCATAATAAGATTCCCATTTACCATTTTCGAGGCCATTTACATACTCGCCCTTTTCTTTTATTTTTCCGTTTTCGTATAGTTCTGTATAGTTGCCGTTTCCATTAACGATGCTTTGTTTGCCATCGCTTGTCCAAAAATTTTGTAGAAGGCACTTGCCGTTTTTACAACTTAATTCCTTTTTCTTTTTTCCATCCGGATAATAATACGTCCACAAGCTATCTTTATCGTTCAATTTAAAATAACCATTGATTTTCAATTGTCCGTTGTTGTACCATTCTTGAAAATTACCACGTTGAAGGCCGTATTTGAATTCACCTTCGTTTTGCTTTTTCCCATTTGGATAATAATATATTACTTTACCATGAACGATTCCGTTCACAAAATCAATTTCTTGTTTAATATTGCCATTGGTATCGTAGTATTTCCAGCGTCCATATTCAGCTCCATTTTTCATTATGCCCTCACCCGATTTTTTACCATTTTTATGGTATGTAACAATGGTATCTTGTGCACTCAATGAAAAAGAAATAAGGAAAAAAATAAAAATTATACCGTTTTTCATGTTTTTTTTGGGTAAAGTTACAGAATAAAAAAAAGGTCAATAATGTTTATAAACGTTAATTATTAACAAATTTGTTTACAATTTCAAAAAAAAACAAAAACATGAATAATGTATAAGAATTTTGGTTATTTTTGAAAAAACAAAAAAATAAAACCAACTATGAATAAATATTTATTATTTGTATTTACTTTTTACAGTTTTTTAAGTTTTGGTCAAACGATACCAAATGCAGATTTTGAAAATTGGACAAGTGGGAATCCGGATGGATGGCAAACCCCAAATTCATTTACTCAGCAATATGGTGCTGTTACTGTAACCCAAGAATCGGCTAATCCTCAAAGTGGTTCATATTCAGTTCGATTAGAAACCAAAAGCATTTTCGGTTATGCTGTTTCGGGTTTAATTACCAACGGTCAAATTTCCATAAACTTAAGTAATACTCCTCCCATTACTATTTTGGGCGGCACCACTTTTACCGAACGCCCGAATCATTTTAAAGGATATTTTCGTTATACACCTGCTACCGGAGATTATTGTGCTATTGGAGCATTATTGCTCAAGAAAAATACTCAAACCAATCAATTTGACACAGTAGGTTATGCTCAATACATTAATAATACTACCGTTTCGGGTTGGACAATGTTTGATGCACCTTTTTCTTATGCCTTAGGCGATACGCCAGATACATTGCAAATCATTGCACTTTCATCCAATCCAAATGCCGCTGTTGCCGGCAGTGTTTTATGGGTTGACCACTTATATTTTGAAGGAGGCACCTTAGGAAATCACAGTTTAAAACTAAACGAAGCCGTTCAAATTTATCCGAACCCGGCTAATGATATTCTTAATATTTATTTTGGTAAACCTACCAATGGACAAACTACTGTATCTATTTTTAATGCAACCGGACAACGTGTTAAAGAAACGATTATTCCTTCCGGAACTCAAATTACATCGTTAAATATTTACGATTTACGTAAAGGGCTTTATGTTGTTCAGGTTCAATCTGCCACGGGGCGATTTGTTCAAAAGATTAGCGTAAAATAATTAATTTTATTTCAGTAGAAGATTGTAATGTTTTTTATAATCTTCTATTATTTCTTCAACTACATCTTTTACCGGTTTTATATTGTCAATAAGTGAAATATTTTGTCCAACTTCGAGCATACCTTTATCTATATCACCATCGAACATCCCGGTTTTTGCTTTATTTTCTGCTTCGCCAAGCATTTGTTTAAGTTGTTCGGGTGTTGCCCCGCTTTTTTCGGCTTGCTCAATTGCTTTAAACAATTCATTTTTATATAAACGAGTTGGTATCGAACTTTTAAGGCTGAGCAACGTATCGCCTTCTTTTGCTTGTATTATTAGATGCTTGAAATTGTCGTGAGCAGATGACTCCATCGTTACTATGAAACGTGTTCCAATTTGCACACCTTCGGCTCCCAAAGCAAATGATGCCAGCATTTGGCTACCTGTAGCAATTCCGCCAGCAGCAATTACTGGTATCTGAACAGATTTTACAACAGCCGGAATCAGAACCATTGTTGTTGTTTCTTCGCGTCCATTATGTCCACCGGCTTCAAAGCCTTCGGCTACAATGGCATCCACTCCGGCAGCTTCTGCTTTTTGAGCAAAAATAGAACTTGCCACAACATGAATAACTTTTATTCCGGCATCTTTCAATTTTTGTGTATATGTTTTGGGGTTACCGGCAGAAGTTATAACCACTGGCACTTTTTGTTCGATGCAACAATTCACCATTTCTTCGCTGTATCGATATAGCAGTGGGATATTTACACCAAAGGGTTTGTCGGTTGCTTTTTTGCATTTTGAAATATGCTCAAGCAAAAGAGCAGGGTTCATCGACCCTGCTCCTATTACTCCTAAACCTCCGGCATTGCTAACGGCAGAAGCTAACCTCCAACCGCTCACCCACACCATTCCTCCTTGAATAATGGGATATGAAATGCCTAATAATGAGGTAATTCTATTCTTTTCAAACATTATAATTTTTTATAAACGATAGAGGTTAATGTTTTATCGTCTCCGCCCATATTTACGGTAAGTCCGTAAGGTCTATCGGCAGGAATGGTAATTTGAGCATCACCGGCTCTTCCGGTTAACTGTTCCCAAATGGTAACAGCTTGATGAACGCCAGTTGCTCCTACCGGATGTCCCCAACCAATAAGACCTCCTGTAGTATTGAATGGAATTCGTCCGTTGCGAGCAGTATTTCCTTCGAGAATAAAATCGGCCCCTTTGCCATAGGGAGCAAGTCCCATTGCTTCTATTGCCATTACTCCGGCTATGGAAAAACAATCGTGGCACTCTACAGTTGCAACTTGGTCAATAGAGATATTTGCCATTTTCAACGCCTTATTTACGGCAACTTTTGTAGTATCTAGTTGAGTGGGATCGATAGGAGGCTGGGTAATATCTTCAATAGCTTGCCCAATTCCAATTATTTCTACAGCTTCAGCATATGATTTATTGAGTTTTTTCAATCCTTCTTCAGATACAACGAGCAAAGCAGAAGCCCCATCGGACACTTTTGAACAATCGTAAACAGTTATATTGTCCAAAAAAACTTTTGGATTGGGTTCAACCATGGCTACTTTTTCGGGATCGGGCATAGTATTATGATATTCCTGAGCAGTAGGACAACATCTGGCATTTTCGATAGCATTTTTGTACCAACGAGCCATAGCTTTACGAGTATTTTCGCGTCCATATTTCTCATAATATTTTCCGGCTCTAAAACTAAATTGCCCCGGGAAATAGTGGGTATGACCATTTTTACGATCTTTGTGCCATCCGGCTCCGGCAAGAATATCGGCTCCGTAAACTGCTTTAACTGTATTTTGTACTTCAACTCCCACAACAAGAACAACGTCAGCAACTTCTGCTAAAATAGAACGTATGGCTGCACCTAATGCTAATCCACCCGATCCACAAGCTCCTTCGACTCTTACGACAGGGATATGACGTAATTTTTCATCAATAAGCGGTATAAAAGCAGCTAAATTAGCTTGATGATTATATCGTGCTGCCATAAAATTGCTAATAACCGCTTCGTCAATAACTGAAGCATCGCCTATTTGCTGTAAAACCCCTTTTCCGGCTTCGGCAATATATTCTTCTAAACCCGGACGCTCTTTTTTGGGATTAAATTCTTTTCTTCCTGTTCCTAATGAAATGGTATTATATCCAGCTGTAATAAATACGCGTTTTCTTAAATTATTCATAATTTCTAATTTATTAGTTGAAAAAATTATTTATTGGACCGTATGCATGAAAGAAGCC
>DAOOWN010000117.1:0-6162 GCA_035371305.1 Bacteroidales bacterium | reverse complement strand
TAAGCCCACCAGAGTCTTTAAGCGACAAATCAAGTAAAATAATACCTATGAACGAAAACGATAAACCAATTGTTGAGACGAAGACATACTTCCAAGTTGCCTCCAATGATTCAATACTTCGTTCGTGGTATATTAATACTGCAATGGCTAATGTAGTGGCTTCAGTCAATATCCACAATAAACCTGCATTATTTGCCAAAAACACGCCGGTCATACAGCCGAAAAACAACATTAAAGCTAATAAATATATGCTGCGTATCAACGGTTTCTCATTCCGATGACTAAAGTAAATAAAAGAATTTATAATGGTAAAAATTGCGGTAACAGATAAAATCGATATAAAAATTACCGACAACGCATCATTTCTAAAATAAGGAGTCCATGTTTCATTAATTTTTGAATATAAAAATATTCCAAACCCCAATTGCCATAATACAAACATTAAGGCTATTGGTACTTGAATTTTTCTATTGCGAACAAAGAAGGCTAATAAAGCCCAAAATACGACCCCTGAAAAATAAATCGCCACTTCCATAATTAATCGCTTAATGAAGTTAATTTAGTTATATCCATATCCTCGAACATCTTACCAATCTTATTGATAAACAAACCAAAGACAAGCACAGAAATAAGTATATCCAGTAATATACCAGCATTTACTGCAAATGGCATTTCTTTGCCAACGGAAAATGAAAGCAATACAATGCCATTTTCCAATACAACATAGCCAACTAAATGCATCAAAATTTCTTTTCGTGAAATAATTAAAAACAATCCGGTAAGAATTCCCGAAAAAGCGGCAGCTATATAAGCCGGTTTTAAAAAATCATTTTGAATATAGTAAGCAAAAACAAGGTTGCCAATAATAATTAGCGAAACAATAAGCAACGAATTAAAACCGGAAATGTAAGGATTCACTTGACGTTTAATATTATTTCGATTTACCACTTTTTTCAGGTAATTTGGCATAAACCATGCTTTAAAAATCAACGTTTCGAGCAATACTATTAATAAATTGACCATGTTTATTTCGTTCAACTCTACGATGGCTACTCCAAACAACAACAATCCTTGCAAAATCAATAAGTTTAAACAAGTAAATAACCGTCCGGAGATGGCTATATAAAACAACGAAACAAAGAACAGTAAAATAAAAAGCATTTCCATAATTAAAACAATTTATTCATTATCAACATACTACCGAAAAATATCAAAATAGAAATCGGTATTAAAATTACAATAGCTTTGTTATTGCTTCTGAGCTTATGGCGAGCTCTAAAAGATTCAACAAATCCTACCGCAATAGCAAATAATAAGGTAGTTAGCACAAATATTAACCATTGTAACCACTCAGGAAACGAAGAAGCTATAAATAAATTAGACACCAATAAACTGTAAATAATAAATTTTAAATGTCCGGCCCATTGAATAAGTGCTAAATCGAAACCACAATAATCGAGAACCATTACCTCGTGAATCATGGTTAATTCAAGATGTGTTTTGGGATCATCGTAGGGCATGCGACTATTTTCAAGTAAAGCAATATGAAAAATCAAATACGTTGCCAACACACCAATGAAAATAGCAAGAGAACTATTGAAAGTAAGGGAATAAAAAAAGGTTTCGAACGAGGTGGTTCCGCTTAACATTGCTAACGAAGCCAATAAAATAAAAAAAGCAGGTTCCACAAGCATCGAATAAAGGGCCTCACGGCTTGCTCCCATTCCTTCAAAAGCACTTCCTGTATCAAGCGCTGCGACAATCATAAAAAATTTTCCTAATCCTAACAAATAAATAAAAAATATAAAATCGCCTTTAAATGAAATAATAGCACAATGATTTCCAAAAGGCAGCATTAAAGCAGCCATAATTACTGCTGAAAAGTAAAATACCGGAGCCCAAGCAAAGATCCACGATGTGGTTTTGCTATATACAGCATCTTTCTTGAATAATTTTATTAAATCATATACCGGTTGCCATACCGACGGTCCTTTTCGCCCCGATGTAATGCTCTTTGTCCTTGCTATAATTCCGGGAAAGATTAAACTAAGTAAAAGTATCAATGCAAATATCATCATATTTAGATTACATTTGTTAAGGTTAATAATATCAGTACAATTAACAGAATGAATGGATATAATATATAATGCTGCGTTTGTCCGGTTTGTATGATGGCAAATCGCTCAAACAACCGATTAAACATTTTCGACAAGGGTTTAAAAAAGCGTTTTTCGTAAGTGCTTTCCTGATGCGATTTATAATGACGATGCAAAGGGAAATATTCTCTTGTTTCAATGGGTTTAAAATGCGTGGAGATGTTTAATGTATGTTCCATGCCATGTATATAATTTTCTGCATACGAAGAAGCAGTATATTGTGTACGTGGAGCATCGCCATGATATGCACAACCCCATGTTGCCATTTGTTCCACTTTCTTTGTTTTAAAAGCCCATTTCTTAATCAACCATACTGACAAAACAATTAACACAAAGACACCGGCAGCTAAGCTTATATTTTGAAGCGCATCCATATTTGGCAATAATATGGAACTTAAAATAGGAATGTTCTGGTGAATAACATCAAGTATGGGCTTAACAATAAAAGAAGGAGCAAAGCCAATAAATAAAATCAATCCTAGGCTGAAAAATTGTGGTATGAGCGTTAACCAAGACACTTCGCTGGCATGATGCATGTGAACACTGCGTTCGTTGCCAAGAAAAACAATACCAAATGCTTTTGTAAAACAAAATATTGCCAATCCACCAATAGCAGCCAATCCAATTAAGGCGAACAACATAACCAGCTTAATAGGTACTTCGGCTTCAATAATACCTTGAATAAAACCATTATAAATAAAGAACTCGGATATAAAACCATTAAATGGAGGTAATCCGCAAATAGATAATGAAGCAATAAGAAAAATAAAAGCCGTTATGGGCATGCGTTTTATCAAGCCTCCCATATCATCAATATTCATCGTATGCGTTTGATAATATACCGAACCGGCACTAAAAAACAACAAAGATTTAAAAAGAGAATGATTAAGTACATGCAACAACCCTCCTGCAAACCCCAAAATTGCCAATGCCTGATTTTGAATCGCCATACCAATAATGCCAACACCAATTCCAATACCGATGATACCAATATTTTCGATGCTGTGATATGCCAATAATCGCTTTAAATTATGTTGTACAATGGCAACCCCCACACCCGAAATTCCGGATATAAGCGAAATCGCTAAAACCAGTAACCCTATCAGCATCAAATCGTTTTGCAATGCAAAAACCACACGCAAAATCCCATAAATTCCTAATTTTATCATTACACCCGACATCAATGCCGATACATGCGAGGGAGCTGCAGGGTGTGCATGCGGAAGCCATGTATGAAAAGGAACAAATCCGGCCTTGAAACCAAATCCTGCAAAAAATACCAGAAACAAAGCTATGTTCGAATAATTAGCGAAATATATCGACAATGCTGACCACGACCACGAATCAGTAAAATAATGTAATACAATTATTCCGATTAATAAAAATAAGGCAGCAAAGTGCATTTGTATAAAATAATTGATTCCGGCTTTTTGTGTTGCCGATTTCTCCGCTTCAAACATTACCAGGAAAAACGAACTCAACGACATAATTTCCCATACTACTAAAAAAGCAATGGTATTTTGCAGCATGGTTAAAACAACCATCGACCAATAGAGGGTAAAAAATGAAAAATAATGCAACGCCATTTCGTGTCTGCTTTTTTGAACATACATCTTTAAATATTGCAAACTATATATAGACGACACAAGCGTAGTAATATTAATAATCAATACAAAAAATGCTGACAAGCGATCCATGCTTAACATTAGTTCGTTTCCCCAAAAATGAAAAGGCAAACTATATTGAAAAGGGTTTGATAAAAACAACGTTTTAACAGAATAATACGAACTTACGAATAAAAACAAAAACGTTAAAAGAAGATTGAAGTAGGGTAAAATTTTTCGAGGCATTACAACAAACAATGCAGAAAGACAAATAATTAACATCCATTCCATATCCCGGTAATTTTTGCGCAAAGGTAATGGATAACTTATTACATTATTCTCTAATGTATTTAAATTAATGGTATATACTTATAAAAAAGAATTCTTTATAATAAAGCCATAAAGCATAGGATATAGTTGATAAAAAATTATTACAAAGTAAAAATCAACAAAAAAATAATTGAATTTTTGGTTATATGAGTTTTTTATTTTAAATTTCGGACGAATTTGTTCAAATGTATAATTTAAAATCAAATTTATGAGAAAAATTTTATCTTTTTTAATCTTCGCTGTTTTGTCTATTTCAGCTTATAATCAAATAGACCCTTTATTATCACCCTATTATCAAAACGGACCATATTCAGTAGTGATGGATTCGGATATGACAGCAACCCCAAATGATTTATTATTTTTTAGACCTTCGAGTTCAACGGGCGGGCCATTTCCTACAGTTCTGTTTCAACCCGGTGCAAACGGAACCGGAACAAGTTATATCAATAAGCACAGCTATGATATTTATTGGCAACATTTAGCCTCGTATGGATTTGTAGTTATTATTATTAATAATACAGCGGGAGGTCCTAATTCTACATTATTTACTCAAACACACGATTATATTAAAACGAAAGTAAATAATTCCTCTCACTGGATGCATTCTTACGTTGATTTAAACAAGTTTATAGTTGCAGGCCACTCCAATGGAGGAATGAATGCCACAGATATTATTATTAACAGACCCAGTGAAATTAAAGCTATTATTTATATGGCGTCATATCCCAACCCTGGTATTTTAGGGTTAGGAGCTCAAAATGTTACCAATTATAACGGAAAAGTAATGTTGATGTGCGGTAATGAAGACGACACTTCCGCTCCATTGGTAGGTGCGACAAATGATATTGCATCCAATGCATATCAAAACAAATTCACATCCGTATCTTGCAAAACGTGGGTTTTATTTAATGGTATTGGACATGGTGGCTTTGGTAATTACAATAATCCGGATCAACCTGTAGGCTCTATAGGACGCGAACCGGCAACAGCATCCATTCGTCATTATATTTGTTCGTTCTTGTTATCACAATTTTATGCCAGCGGTGCTGCTTATGCTAATTTAACTCAACCTTTGTTAAAGCCCAGTTCAGTTAGCGAATTTCAAAACACATGCGCTCAATTAACAGAAGTAACTTCTTTAAGCCATCATACCTTTGCCTCCCTATTTCCAAATCCTGCTAATTCATACACAAACATTTCATTTAATCAATCATTTTCAGGAGATTGTATAATTTACAATGCGTTGGGACAAGAAATAGAACATTTTAAACTTAGTAACGAAATTGAATATCAGATTGATTTAAGTCAATATAATAAAGGTCAATACATCATTCAATTCATAGACAATTATGGTTTAGTTAGTTTTTCAAAATTGCTGAAGATTTAGTGATGGTTTATTAGGGGAAAAAAGAGGTTGCCTTTTTAGACAACCTCTTTTTTTATTAGACACTTACATTTTTATACATCATCCATATAAAAAAGCAACTCTTTATTAAATATTCCGTCAATAGTTAATAATTTATTTTAGTATGAGTCGCATTGGAATTATTATTATTGGGAGTATTTTTATTTTTTCTATTCAAAACTATGCTCAAAAGACCAAAATCCTGTTTATTGGAAACAGTTATACTTATACAAACGATTTACCGATAACTCTTAAAAATCTTGCCCTTTGTTTAGGAGACACCATCGTTTACGATCAAAGTACCCCTGGAGGATATCGACTTATAGATCATGCATCAAATGCAACAACACTCTCAAAAATAAAAGCCGAAAATTGGGATTTTGTTGTCATACAAGCTCAAAGTCAAGAGCCGAGTTGGCCGCCTTCTCAATTAGAATCTGAAGTATATCCATATGCAGCAATACTTAATGATTCTATTAAATCTAACTTTGAATGTACTGAAGTAGTCTTTTTTATGACTTGGGGTAGAAAATACGGCGATAGTCAAAATTGTAGCTCTTGGCCCCCTGTGTGTACTTTTTCGGGTATGCAAGAAAGACTTGTGGCAGGATATATGACGATGGCCGAACGTAATAGAAGCACTATCGCACCTGTAGGTTTAGCTTGG
>DAOOWN010000116.1:0-6592 GCA_035371305.1 Bacteroidales bacterium | reverse complement strand
AAAGGAAGGTACTGTAGGTGCTGCACTGGTTTTGCTTCTGCATCCGTAACAAATCCGGTACTGCCTAAATGGTCGGAGTGGTAGAAGTATGTTTTCATTTAAATCTATCTAATAGCAAAGATAATTATTTTCTTCCAAAACAAAATGATCGGGTGTTATAAAAAAAAGTCTTTTTTCTGCGTAGTTAAAACCTATGCTGAGTAAAGGAAGTAAAGCCGTCAATCGAGATAGCTACGCAGCTGGCCGAAGCTCTTGAAGTATCTTTGGATTATCTGGTGGGCTTTACCGATATCCTACTTGAAAAAAGTGTTGTCAATAAAATTCTGGATATTCAAAAACTAAAAGAGAGCGACAAAAAAAACGTCTCCGCTTTCCTTGATGCGTTCCTAAAACTAATGAGTTGCAAAGTATTCTTTAACGCAAAGAAAGCCCGAAGGCTCAAGCTTTTTTTATTTATAGTTATGATTATTTCGGTGACTTAAATAAAACCCATTCTTGCTTTTCACAAGAATATTCATATTCAAAATTATATCCTTCTCCGTCTATTCCCATATATAGTTTATTCTTTTTTAAAAAAATATTCCATGAAGTAAAGTATAATTTAAGTTTATTACCATCAATTCTCACCCCTGTAAATCCTAAGCCACTAATTCCTTTCTTTTTTTGCTTTTTCGTTAAACTATATTTAGAAATAAATTTAAGCCTCAAATTCAAATTAAGAATTTCTTGACTGGGCTCAAAACCTGCTGGATAATGGTCAATCCAAATATAGAAATCATCATTGATTTTTTTTGTAGTAACCCCATTTACAATATAGCCCTTTTCAATTTTTAAAACTGTTAGAAGTGCATCTTGTATCATTTTTTCAATTCGATCATCTTCAATAATTGTGTCTTGTGTTTGTGCTTGACCAATTGCATTAATTAAGAATAAAACAACGAAAAAAATTATTACATTTCTCATAATAGTCTATTTACGAGGGTTGACAAAATATTTTTGCGGTATTGTGGCTTGAACACCCTGAGAGTTATAAATATACACAGTACCATTTCCCCTGCCGAAAACATAATTTGTTCTACTTCCTGCATTACTAATATCAGTAGATGATGGAGATTGATACCAAAACTTTGTTTCTACAGATTGACCATAGGAATTAAAGTCAAGCATTGGTGAATATGTACCACTGGCATGACTATGAAAAGAAGGAGAATCGCCAAGTAAATCTATTGCCAAAACCCCGCTACCTGATTTGACATTACCAACAGCACTTGGTGAAGCTGGAATTATAGAACCATTTGAGATATTGCCTCCAAACTCTCTATTATTTGATGGATTACTGCTTAATCCTTTGCCGTCATCTTCACAAACAATCTCCACCATCCTTTGTCTTAAACCCACATCGCCAATTATCTCAATACTATTTCTATATGCAATATCGTTCTCTTGAAAAGCAGTTGTATTGCCTGAATTACTTTTTATAAACGATTCTGTGGCATCTCTTTCTGAAGTTGTTATGCCAGCAAAAATTGTATTTGGGTTTTCATGTTTATCATTTATATTAGCTGTTGTTTGAGTAGTTTTAACAATATAAACTTTCCCATCATTGATACCATCATTACCCAAGTATTTACCTGATTCGCTAATAAAATCTCCATCTAGAGCCCCATTGGGGTCTATCCTCCCAACCGGATTATTTTGGCAGTATACATAAGGGGATATATTCGGGCGAACGTCGCTCATCGGGTCAACACTCAGCCATTGGCTCAAATCGCTATCGTAATAGCGAGCTCCGAAGTAATCGTAGCCGGTTTCCTCGTCGCGTTCTTTGCCGGTAAACTTGTAGCGGGAGTCAAAATTGCCTGCCACCTGCGATACGAACAACTCGCCAAAAGGAAGGTACTGTAGGTGCTGCACTGGTTTTGCTTCTGCATCCGTAACAAATCCGGTACTGCCTAAATGGTCAGAGTGGTAGAAAAATATTTCTTCTTCTCCGTTTATATTGTGGTACACTGGTTCTAAATGTCTAGAACCAACCATTACTGTTCCTGTATCACCGGCACATTGTGCCTGCCTGTTAATGATGCCATCTATGATATTGCTTAAACTATCGGCATCACCGACGATAAAGGTTAGGGTCGAATCCCACGGTTTAAAAGTAGCTGTATTAAAACCGCAACCAATTTTAGTAGCTACTCTTTCATTCTCTATAAAAAAATGCTTTGTATAATCGTTTTCTGTTACAACCATATACGGGTTTACATACAATGTTTTATTCAATATAGTCTGTTGCAATACATTCTGCCCGTTAATTTGCATAAGATTGGCGTTCCCGGCAAATTTCCATGCTCTGTTACCATCACAGTCATATAAATACATCGAAAGTTGCATCTCATCGGTCTGGTCAAACACGGATGTTAACCTGTTTTCTTCGTCCCAGCATAAACTGCGAAGCCCGCCGTCCCATTCCTTATGGGTCATATTGCCATTAGCATCCCATGTGAAATCTATTTCGCTATTTATAGTAGAAATCGTATGCGGACGTGAATTATATTGGTAAGAACGGTCGTAACCAATGTTTTTTAAATTGCCATTAATTAACGTAGTTGCCGACAGGGATTTTCTGTATATATTCCCTGAAGCTGTATATTCCATGGTATTCTTATAACCAATAGGATTCTGATTATACGGACTAAAGCTTCCTTCCGAAAAAATTAACCGGTAAAGATCATCATAATTGAAACTATAACTGAATGAACCTCCCAAAACATCAATATAATCGCTCGTATTCTCAATGCGGGTAATATTGCCTAAATCATCATAACTGTATGCAAAATGCTGTATTGCATCACCCATACTGCAATCCAGTGTAGCCAGTCTTTGGTTGGCAGGGTTATATTCAAATTTAGTTTCTACACCGTTATTATAATACATCTTGGATCGCTTACCAAATTCGTTATACCTTATATCATTGATAAAATAATAATTGTCGTTTCCTTTTACACTATTCATGGTTATTAAATTACCCCCGTGGTCGTATCCGTAATAAACCGTTTCACCATCGGGATAAGTTATACTTTTTGTCCTGCCCCATGTATCATAATCCCACGAAGTTGAGAATGTTAAAGCATCTCCTCCGTGCGGAATAACAAAGGTATGAGTATTTTGGATTAATTCGCCTAATTTACCATATGTAAAAGTTTGTGCGCCCGAGACATCCTGCTGTTTAACAAGGCGTCCGCTTTGATTACCGCTGTTTGGCTGGCCATATTCATAGTAAACGTTCATGGCAGGGTTTTCGGGATAAACAATATTTACAAGGTGATTGTCGTCGTAAATATACTGAATTATTTCGTTATTGTTAATTAAATTTTGTGTCTCTTTCGAGAGCACATTTCCTGCCAGGTCGTAAGTAAAGCGTGTAATGCCTGCATCGGGATGGGTTCGCTGTGTCATACGTCCCAGCATATCGTACTGGTAGAATGTATAATTATCTTCGGGGTCGCGCGACTGTATAAGCTGACCTAACTGATTATATACAAATGCGGTAGTAGCACTAAGCTGTGCAAATACAGTAGTTTTAAACCCGTATGCATTGGTACACTCTGTAGTACTAAGATATTTTGGATCGGTCGTGGTCTTGGCAAAGCATGTATTGCCAAAGAAATCCTGCCCAAAACCATAACTGTAATTATAAACGGTATTGTCTGGCAATATTTGCTTTGTAGGCCGGTCTAAAATATCATAATATAAAGTGGAATAATAAGAATTATCGTTTCGATTAAAAAGAGAATCATTCCCAAATGATTCGGTAACAGGCAAATGGTTTTCAACAACCCTGCCCAGGTTATCAAAATAAACTCTGCCGCTTACAATAAACTTATCTGTCCCGTATACATTGGCTTTTCTCTTTGACTGTATATTTCGTTTCAACCCGTCGGCAAAATTTACCGTTAGCATACGGTTCGTTGTGTCCATCGGGTCAAAATGCCAGGTACGTGCCCAAAAATAATTGTTTCCGGGTTCTTCGTCCCAGTATTCGCAATCAATGGTATGGTGGCTGGTATTGATTTCGTATGGACCGGTAACATATTTAAGTTTACCATCATTATAATAGCCATATTGGATTTTATTCCCTCCCATATCTGTCTGTACTAATGGTAAGCCCCATCTTAGATCGTAAAGTGTACGCGACACATTGCCCCAGTAATCGGTTATTTTTGTAGGATAAGTATAAGCAATGGAATCATAAACATACGTGTATTCGAGCCGTTCGTTATTTACGTTGGCAGGGTATTCAATATGCGTTATATTACCAAACGTATCATAAGTAATATCGGTAACAGCTGCCATAGAAGCATTCAGATAATTACTGATTTGTGTGAGTTTCCCCATAGAATTATAGGTTCCAGATCGTTTTTGCAATAAAGTGTTTTGTGCATCAAAAACAGTTATACTATCAACCAAACCGGTAAGATTATACATTAAATAATTCTTATAATATATTTTTGCTTTAATGTCGTCGTCTGTATATGCCACATCGCCAAAATCGTTAAATTCTTTGATGTTTCCATAAGGCCCGTGACGGTAAGTTTTCATGGTATGTATGGTATAATTGCTTTGTCCTTCGTAGTAGTATTTGTCTTCCTGCGATATGGCAGGATATGCAATACACGAACAACTTATCTGGGCAGGATTGAGAATATTTCCCGTAGGAATATCTTTGTAATCGTATGTATAATAAGTTTCGACAAATTTATTACTATAGTTATCCTTTACTACTTCATATTTTTTCAACCCTTTAAACAGGTAATGATTATTAAGATATTTATCCTCATACGAACGCATACAAAGTCCAAAATCGTTTACCTGCTTGGTAGTAACCTTTTCGAACCCGAAAAAATCACGCTCCATTCGATGATAATATGGATTATCATAAGTAAAGGTATAATACAACGTATCTACTCCATCACCCGCAAAACCATCATAGGTTTTCAGCGAACTCATAACCCATCTTGAACTTGGACTTTGAGCTGTAGGGTAAGAAACTTCATAATTGACCGTATAAGAGCTTTTAAGCGGTGTAATTACTTTTTTTAGCAGGTTTACTTTCTTGGGTATGCCGTATTTAACTTTTATTTCATTATTTTCTATATAAACCAAATCTACTGTATTATCTCCATTAATATCAATAATTCGCGACTGAACATTAGTAATGTTATAACTAACTTCGAACATTGGTGAAACAATAAATTTTAAACCGAGAGATAACGGAAATGAAAATGCTCCATTAGTAGATACACTATTCGAACTAACCCCTGAAAAAGGTATTAAAATCGAATTATTTAAAACCATAAAGTTGTTGCTAAAGCCATTTCCATTATTAATATAAGCAACCAATGTATTATATATTTGTTGACATATATCCATCAAACCATCATTATTAACATCAATAAATGCTTCTGAACTAATAGAACTATTATTACTTGCACCAAATCCAAAAGCCCAACTGTAGTTAACTTTATTATTGTAGTTATTAGATATGTTATATGAATAAGATCGTGATGATCCAAAAGAAGGAACATTTAAATG
The DNA here is from genome assembly GCA_035371305.1 of Bacteroidales bacterium. Classification (GTDB taxonomy): domain Bacteria; phylum Bacteroidota; class Bacteroidia; order Bacteroidales; family GWA2-32-17; genus Ch61. The sequence goes on along the minus strand of DAOOWN010000116.1, from coordinate 1,003 downwards.
AAGTGCCGGTAAAAAATCATAACCAATATTATAAGAAATAGTGTTGTTTTTTGAATCAATCATGTCAGGCAAACCATCTCCATTTATATCAATTAATAACCAATCGGTATTGCCTTCACTGTTTGAACTACCAATACCTGATGATTTATAAATTATTTTACCGTCTTTGCTCTTAGAATCAGTAGGAATTTTTCGTTCAGACAACACACCAAACGAATTTCCTATTATCCAACTATGTCCACAATTAATATATCCCAAGGTTATTTGTCTATGACCAGATTCTAATCCTCCTTGAGAAGTTGAATATTGAATATAATCTTTACTTACTACATCAGGATAACGATCACCATTCATATCTAAATAATCTAAAAAGCCCTTTGATTTTGAATATGAAACTGAGGTGCAAACTGATGTCGTTGGTGATTTTGTAGAAAATGAAAATGTATTTGTAGTTTGTCTTTGATGTTTAATAACTAAGGGAAACGAATTGCCATTTGTATTGTCGGAATATGGTTCATCTAAATCAACATTAGGTAACTCTTCATCAAAACTCGAATCATAATTTGTATTGGTTAATGAAATAAAACCATCTTGAGAGATCATTTTATTATTATTAATCCGACCACTTTTAAGAAAATCATCCCAAAAATATTCTTTATGATTTGCAAACATTATTGTAAAAGGAAGTTCTCCTGCCTGCATATTTGTAAAACCTGCAAACATGTTGCTTACATCATCAAACGAACTTGTGGTATCAATAGAATTAAAGTCAGCATTGTTTAAACTGTTGGTGTCGGGAGCAAAATTAGAAATGTATAGTTTTGAAGGATTAACCCAAAGAGTGTCATGAGAAAAATATGAAAATTGACCCCAATGACGAAACAAATTGCCAAATTTATACATTGAATCGGGCCATGAACTAAAAAAACCAGCATTAAATTTCAAATTTGGATTTTGTATATTATAAATTTTAGAATATTCAATGTTAGATGCTATTTCTGGG
>DAOOWN010000115.1:0-6714 GCA_035371305.1 Bacteroidales bacterium | reverse complement strand
ACATCAAGGGGAATATTAAGTTTTTGAGATAATGTAGAAAAATATATGGGCTTTGAAATTAAAACAGTATCTATTTGATGGTAATAAAAATTTTTATCGCCGGGTTGTATCTGATAATCACTGGCATAATTCATTAGATATACCATAGCAATAAATGCAGGAACGTAATTTTGAGTTTCTTTCGACAAGTATGGCTTTATTTCCCAGAATGTATTTTTCCCACTTCGCAACATGGCATTTTTTACGTTTCCCGGACCACCGTTATACGCAGCAATGGCCAACTGCCAATCATTAAACATATTGTATAAATATTCCAAATAATTGCAAGCAGCTTCGGTCGATTTTATGGGGTCTTGGCGTTCGTCAACAAACGAATTGATTTTTAAATTTAATAGCTGAGCTGTTGGGAGTAAAAATTGCCATAGACCAACCGCTCCCGACTTACTTCTGGCAAAGGGATTTAATCCGGATTCAATGACCGATAAATATTTTAATTCCATCGGCAGGTGGTATTTATCGAGGTATGTTTCAAAAATCGGGAAGTAATAACTTGAATTAGATAAGGATTGAGTTATTACCTCTTTGCGTTCGTTTACTAGGTAACGAATGTATTTATTAACGTTTTCGTTGTAGTCAAGATTTATTGGTGTTTGGAAGTTTAATTCACTTATTCTCATTTCAATTGTCAAATCATCAAACATAAGTGAATTTGAATTGTTTGAACTGGTTAATGTGTTTTCAACATTGCCGGACTTTATTTCGCTTAAGTAATTGAATTTAGTAGAAGGCTGAGCTTTAATTAAATGAAATAATGTAAAAATGCAAGTCCACAATAGAAGAAAATATTTTAGCATACCAAGTGCATTTTAAGTTTGATAAAATTAAAAAGATAAATAAGGTTTAATCAAAAAAAAAGAATAAAGTAATTAACCGCTTATTGTTTTGATAATCAACGTAATGTTGATAATTTCTGTAATGCGTCGATTATAATTTTGCTATGATCGAAGGCTAACGGTGGAAGTTTGTTAACAGGAAACCATTGTATTTCGGCTGCATCATCTCCAGCTTTTGGATTTATATTTCCATTAAAAACAGCAATATATGCAATACCAATTGTTCTTCCACGTGGGTCGCGATTTGGGTCGTCATATATTCCCAAAAAAAACAATTTATTCGGTTTTAAATGAGTTTCTTCGAAAAGTTCACGAAATGCGGTTTCTTCTACTTTTTCATTCGCATCCATAAATCCGCCCGGAAATGCCCACATGCCTTGATAGGGTGGATTTTTGCGTTTTATGAGGAGCACACGTGGTTCCGAATGTGATATATCAAATACAATAACGTCTGCAGCAACAGCAGGTCGTGGATATTCGTAACAAAAAGGCATTTTATTTATTTTAAAAGCTTTTCTAATTCAGCTTCTAATGACGAACCTCTGAGGTTTTTAGCAACAATAATTCCATCTCCATCAATTAACCAATTGGTAGGTATGCCCATAACTCCATACAAGCGAGCGGCGGCACTGTTCCAATATTGCAAATCGCTTACATGATTTTCCCATATCAGACTATCCTGTTCAATGGCTCTTTTCCAACTATCCATACTTTTATCAAGCGAAACACTATAAATAGTAAAGCCTTTACCATTTTTAAATTTTTTGTCTTTATATTTCTTGTATGCAGCAACTACATTCGGATTTTCGCGGCGACAAGGTCCGCACCATGAAGCCCAAAAATCGATAAGGACTACTTTACCTTTTAAGGAACTTAAAGCAATTTCTTTTCCTTCGGGGTTATTGAGTTTAATTTCGGGAGCTTTGTTTCCAATTTCAGTACCAACGGTAACTTTTTCTTTACCTTTTATAATAAATCCGTAGTTTTTCGACACAGAAAGTGTTTGCGGAGCAAAAAAACTAATGCTGATTAATACAGCAAGAATCAACGATGAAATCTTATTCATAATTATATACGTTTAATTTGTGCACCAATATTATTTAATCTTTTATCAATTTCCAAATACCCTCTATCAATTTGCTCGATATTATGTATTTTGCTTGTTCCTTTAGCCGATAATGCTGCAATTAAGAGAGCCACTCCCGCGCGAATATCAGGTGAACTCATTTCAATCGCATGCAATGGTACTCTTCTGTTATGGCCAATAACAATGGCACGGTGGGGGTCGCACAGGATTATTTGTGCACCCATTTCAATGAGTCGGTCAACAAAGAACAGACGACTTTCAAACATTTTTTGGTGAATGAGCACACTTCCTTTTGCCTGAATGGCGACAACAAGAAATATACTGAGCAAGTCGGGGCTTAATCCCGGCCATATGGCATCGGAAATAGTTAATATTGAACCGTCAAGATATGTTTCTATTTCGTAGTGTTTTAGTGCCGGAATATGTATGTCATCCTTTCCTGAAAGCTGAATAGGGATGCCTAATTTTTTAAAAGATTGCGGAATAATTCCCAAATGAGGGTAACCTACATTTTTGATGGTGATTTCGCTTTGAGTTAGAGCTGCAAGGCCAATAAAACTTCCAACTTCGATCATGTCGGGTAATATGTTATGGGTAGTGCCTTTAAGTGAAGATACTCCTTCAATATTAAGCAGATTAGAACCAACACCTGATATTTTGGCTCCCATGTTATTGAGCATTCGGCATAACTGCTGAACATAAGGTTCGCATGCTGCATTGAATATAGTAGTCGTTCCTTCTGCCAGTACTGAAGCTAATATTATATTGGCAGTACCGGTAACGGAGGCTTCATCTAATAGCATGTAAGTGCCTTTAAGCTTAGCAGCTTTAACTGAAAATAAGCTGCGTTCGCTGTTGTATTCAGATTTAGCTCCGAGTTTTTCAAAGCCAAAAAAGTGTGTATCGAGGTGGCGTCGTCCAATTTTATCGCCTCCGGGTTTGGGAATGATAGCATATCCGAATCGGGCCAGCAAAGGTCCAACAACCATGATAGAACCTCTTAATTTTGCTGCTTTTTGATAAAAATCATCGGTATTTATTTTATCAATTAAAATGTCTTTGGCAATATAAGAGTAGGAACCTTGAGCTATTTTTTCGATTTTTACTCCTAATGTTTCTAAAAGATCGTTCAGTTTTAAAACGTCAAGAATTTCAGGAATGTTGTTGATTATGACTTTTTCTTCTGTTAGCAATGTAGCACAAATGACTTGTAATGCTTCGTTTTTTGCTCCTTGAACCGTGATTTCGCCACTCAGGCTATGTCCGCCTTCAACAATAAATGAACTCATAATTATTTGCGTTTATTGTTGCGTTTATTGTTGTTTTTCTTGTTTTTGTATAAGATATCGCGAGTTTCGTTGAGTTTGACTTCGGGTATAAGCATTTCTGAATTTTTTGACATGCGTTTTATGTCCGAAAGAATTTGTTCGTCGCTAACTGCCTCTTTATTATAAAGAAGGTATTGTTTTTTCATGTGGTTGGCTAAATCGATGAGCATTTGCTTTTTTTCTTCAGAATCGGGGAGTTGAGACAATTTTTGTACCAAAAGTTCGGATATAGTTCCGTAATGTTTTAATTGAGTATTTTTGAGCGGGTAGGGTATTTTATTGCGTTTTAGTTTAAAATCTTCGGTTTTGTATATTGGAACGGGATAATCGATATCTAATTCGTAATTAGCAATTTGAGCTAATTGGTTCCATAATTTATTTTTTTGCTCGGCATTGTCTTTTAAATATGGGTTAAAGTTAGCCATAACTTGTATAATAACATTGGCGAGCCTGTTTCGTTCGTTTTTATCTTCGATTGTTTTTACATAGTTCACCATTTCTTGTACGTGTCTTCCATATTCCGGAAGGTGAAGTGGTTCTCTTAATGTGTTGTAGTACAGTTTTTTGTCAATCATTTTATAATACAGTTAATTTAGCGTATTTCAATAATAATTGTTTTTGTCCACTCATTTCAAAATCAACCAGTGCTTTTGTGTTGGTGTCATTTCCTTCTACCTTAATCACTTTCCCTTTACCAAAGCGTTCATGATGTACATAAACACCTTCAACTATATCTTTAAACAAATTTGAAGAAGTTTTTGTTGAGTTTTGGTTTTGAATTTCGTTCAAAGATACTAATTTTTTTTCGAATGAAGGGACAGAAATCGTTGATTTGATATTTTGATGACTAATATATGTGCGTTGCGAATAATTTGATTCAAATTTATTTGCTTCAAAGTTATACGGAATTTTCAGGTATTGTGAATCTATTTCACTGATAAAAGGCGAGGGGGTTGTTGCTTGTGATTTGCCCCAAACATTACGTTGTTCGGCAAAGGAAATGTATGCTTTTTCTTTGGCTCTTGTTAGTGCAACATAAAATAGGCGACGTTCTTCTTCAAAGTTATTTTCAGTTTTTGAATGAAATTCGAGAGGGAATAAACTTTTTTCGGCTCCTACAATAAAAACAACTTGAAATTCTAAGCCTTTTGCGGCATGAGCAGTCATTAAGGTAACTTTTTCGGCATTTTTGTTTTTATCGTTTTGTTCATCAACGGTACTTAAAAGGCTGACATGCTCCAAGAAATCGATAATGTTAGGTTTAATACCTAATTCTTCAAGCATAGCATCTTCATAATCTTTAATACTATTAACCAATTCTTGGATATTTTCTTTTCTGCTTAATGCTTCTTGTGTATTCTCTTTAGTCAATTCTTCAATAATTCCACTTTTTTTAACTAAAAATTCAATAAATTCCAAAGCACTTAAGAGATTGATAGAGTTGGAAAGTTCTTGAATAAGATTTGTGAAATGCTGTACTTTATTTACAAAAGCATTTTTAAGCAATTGATTTAAAATGTTTTCGTTGGTAATGATTTCCCAAATGCTTGTTTGATGTTGTAATGCAATGTCTTGAATTTTTTCGAGTGTTGTAGGACCAATACCCCGAGCCGGAATATTAATTATACGCAATAGTGCTTCGTCGTCTTTGTTGTTAACGACTAAACGGATATAGGCAATTACGTCTTTTATTTCTTTTCGTTGATAAAACGATAAGCTTCCGTATATTTTATATGGGATATTCAAACGTCTAAAAGAATCTTCAAGTACCCTTGACTGCGCATTAATTCTATACAAAACAGCCATTTCGTTGTAAGGTATATGTTCTTTGTTTTTTAATTCTTGGGCAATTTTTGCAATAATAAAAGCTTCTTCTGATTCGGTTAGGCCTTTAAGCAACTCAATTTTTTCACCTTTTTCGTTTTCGCTGTAAATTACTTTAGGAATGCGTTCCTGATTGTGTTCGATAAGGCTGTTGGCTGCATTAACAATGGTTTGAGTAGAGCGATAATTTTGTTCGAGTTTAAAAAGCTTACATGTGGGATAATCGTTTTTGAAGTTTAGAATATTTTCTATGCGTGCTCCACGAAACGAATAAATACTTTGCGAGTCGTCTCCTACTACACATAGATTTTGTTTTTTTTCTGAAATTTTTTTGATGATGAGGTACTGAGCATAATTTGTGTCTTGATATTCGTCAACAAGAATATAATCAAATAAATCCTGGTATTTTGCAAGTATATCTTTAAAATCGCGGAATAAAATATTGGTGTTGAGTAATAAGTCATCAAAATCCATTGCATTGGCTGTTTTTAGCCTTAGTTGGTATTGTTCGTAAATTTTCCAAATTAATTCGTTTTTTCGTTGTACATCGGCTTCTAAAAGCTCTTTGTTGTTTTTGTATGCATTGTAAGTGATAAGATTGTTTTTTGCTTTGCTAATTCGAGATAATATGTCGTTTACTTTGTATTTTTCAGTGTCGAGGTTGAGTTCTTTAATTACGTTTTTTAGTAAGCTTTTGCTGTCATCGGTATCGTAAATAGTAAAATTGGGATCGAAATTTAGTTTATAAGCTTCTTCTTTTAAAATTCGACGAAAAATGCTGTGAAAAGTTCCCATCCATAATTGTCGTGCTTGTTTATACGAAACCATATGAGCAATTCGCTCTTTCATTTCGTCGGCTGCCTTGTTGGTAAAAGTAAGTGCCATGATGCGTGCCGGATGGACTCCTTGTTGCATCATATACGCTATGCGATGTGTAAGAACACGCGTTTTGCCTGAACCTGCTCCTGCAATGATTAACGATGGACCTTGAAAATTGATTACTGCTTGCCGCTGATGATCGTTGAGTGATTTTAGAATCTCTTTTTCCCCTTTCATAATTCAACAAATGTATTCACAAAAATAATGGTATCCTTCTTATTTACCTAATAAAGTTATGAACAGATTCTTTTTGATAATTGTTTATTTGGATTCTTATTTTTTCTATTTTTACAAAAAAAATGTATATGAGAAAATTCTTTATTTTAATCAGCTTTTTTTAGCTGTTTTCTATTCCTGTAATCAGAATAACGTTTCTGATAAAAATGAATCTCAGTCTGCATCTACAGATTCGAATCTTGTTTTAGATGATTTGTTGAAAATAAATAACGTAACGGAACTTGAAAAGAAGTTTGGTGAAAGCAATGTTACTATTGATACACTTTGGGGACCTGAAGGCACTTTTGCTATTGGAATAAAACTATTCCCCGGAACAGCCAATGAGGTTGAAATTATGTGGGATGATACAATCCACTATACAAAAATGTCAAGTGCATTAGTAAATAATGAAAAGTCGGAATGGAGAACAAAAGAGGGCATGTATATTGGCATGCCGCTAGAATAGGATAGTGTCCCAAAAAGTGTG
>DAOOWN010000114.1:0-6907 GCA_035371305.1 Bacteroidales bacterium | reverse complement strand
TAACCAGCGGTCACTATGCAAAATACGGAAAAGACTCATTTCAACCAATTCACACACCTCAGGAAGGCGAAGAATTTCTTTTAAAACCCATGAACTGCCCACATCATTGCGAAATATACAAAAACAAACCACGTTCTTATAAAGACCTTCCACTACGCCTTGCCGAATTTGGAACGGTATATCGTTATGAACAAAGCGGAGAATTACACGGTTTAACACGAGTAAGAGGATTTACACAAGACGATGCACATATCTTTTGTCGTCCCGACCAACTAAAAGAAGAATTTATTAAAGTAATTGATATTGTACTTTACATATTCAAAACATTAAATTTTGATAAATTTACAGCTCAAGTTTCACTGCGAGACCCAAATAATACCGAAAAATATATTGGAAGTGATGAAAATTGGCAAAAGGCTGAAAGCGCAATTATAGAAGCAGCCAACGAAAAAGGATTAGAAACCATTGTAGAAGTTGGCGAAGCTGCATTTTATGGTCCAAAACTTGACTTTATGGTAAAAGATGCTATTGGACGAAAATGGCAACTCGGAACCATACAAGTTGACTATAACCTACCCGAACGATTCGACTTGGAATATGTAGGAGAAGACAACCAAAAACACCGTCCTGTAATGATTCACAGAGCTCCATTTGGTTCCATGGAACGATTTGTAGCAGTATTAATTGAACATACAGCCGGAAAATTCCCATTATGGTTAACACCCGAGCAAGCTGTAATCTTACCTATAAGCGAAAAATTTAATAATTATGCAAAAAAAGTTGAAAATTTGCTAAATTATTACGATATTCGCACCCTCGTTGACGAACGCAACGAAAAGATTGGCAAAAAGATACGTGATAATGAGCTAAAGCGCATTCCGTATTTATTGATAGTGGGAGAAAAGGAAGCTGAAACTGAAACTATTTCAGTAAGAAAGCAAGGCGAAGGAGATAAAGGCTCCATGACCATCGATGATTTTGCTAAGATGATTCAAAGCGATATCAACGAAACATTAAAAGAAATATAACGAAAAAGGAGGTTTAATTTTTAAATGCAAAATAGACGCATGCCTAGCAAAAGAGATGAATTAGAATATCAATTTTCTATTAACGAACAAATCAAAGCCAAAATGGTACGATTGGTCGGCGATAATATACCCAATGCCGGCATTGTTCCTATTCAAGAAGCACTTAGATTAGCTCAAGAAATGGAATTAGATTTAATTGAAATCTCCCCAACTGCACAACCTCCTGTTTGTAAAATATTAGATTTTCAAAAGTTTCTATATCAACAAAAAAAGAAACAAAAAGAAATAAAAGCAAAGACAGCTAAAGTAGTTGTAAAAGAAATCCGATTTGGTCCTAATACCGACGATCACGATTACAATTTTAAGCTTAAACATGCTATCAATTTCTTACAAGAAGGAAATAAAGTAAAAGCCTTCGTTTTCTTCAGAGGACGTTCGATTCTGTATGCCGATCAGGGAAAAGAATTACTCGACCGTTTTATTAAAGATTTAGAAGAATATGGAAAAATAGAGCAAGAACCAAAGCTCGAAGGTAAAAGGATGATTATAATGTTAAATCCATTACCAAAAAAGAAAAGTTAACTTAATGTCAAACCAAATAAAGAGGAAAAGGCAATGCCAAAAGTAAAAACAAATTCCGGTGCAAAAAAAAGATTTAAAATATCCGGTACCGGTAAAATCAGAAGAAAACATGCTTATAAAAGCCACATTCTCACCAAAAAATCTAAAAAGAGAAAAAGAAATCTTGGTTATTTTGCAGATATCGAACCTGCAAGATTAGAGAGTACAAAGCTTTTATTAGGTATGAAGTAATTATTTAATGTTTAACCGAATGTCTTAGCCCGAAAGATTAGTTTAACGACTAACGCTAAACATTCATAAAAAAAATGTGTTATGCCACGTTCAGTAAATTCAGTAGCTTCAAGAGCTAGAAGAAAGAAAATTTTAAAAAGAACCAAAGGAAGTTTTTTGTCTCGTTCAAATGTTTGGACTGTAGCAAAAAATTCATGGGAAAAAGGTCAAACCTATGCTTATCGCGATCGTCGCAAGAAAAAAATTGAATTCCGTGCTCTATGGATTCAACGTATTAATGCAGCCGTTCGTGAACATGGAATGTCATATTCCGAATTTATGGGTGCTATCCATAAAAGCGGAATTGAAATGAATCGTAAAACCTTGGCCGACTTAGCCATGAACAATCCAAAAGCGTTCGAAGAAATTGTAAAAACTGTTAAAAAATAAACAATTTTTCATTTTTTCACATTAAGGGAAGCGATGATGCTTCCCTTTTTTATATTTTTACAACAAAAATGAAAATTGCACTCATAGGATATGGTAAAATGGGCAAGGAAATACACACACTTGCCTTGAAAAATAACATAGATGTTGTAAAAATAATTGATGTCGATAATTATAACGAAATTAATAACTTAAATCAATGCGGTGCTGAAGTTGCCATAGAGTTTACTACTCCAACATCGGTAATGAAGAACATCGAACATTGCTTTAAACAAAATATGCCCATTGTTTCGGGTACAACAGGCTGGCACCATCAATTCAAACAAATCGAAGATATACAAAAAAAATACAATGGAAAATTGTTTTATGCTTCTAATTTTAGTATTGGAGTCAATTTGTTTTTTAAGATGGCAGCTGAAATAAGCCCAATTATGAAAAACTACCTCAGTGATTACCATGTTAAAATAGAAGAAACTCATCACACCCAAAAAAAAGATAAACCAAGCGGCACCGCTATAACCCTATCAACTATCATGGCATCGAAACTTCAATTAAGCGCTGAAAATATAAACATAGAATCATTTAGAATAGATGATATAGTTGGAAATCACAAAGCAATTTTCGACTCTGATATAGACACCATCATACTTGAACATAATGCTAAAAACAGACGGGGTTTTGCAATAGGTGCAATAGAAGCTGCTAAATTTCTGTTAAAAAAAAACTCGGGTATATATACTATGAACGATTTAATTCAATAAAAAATGAAAAAAATTAAAGAATTTCTGAAAAATAAATGGTTTCGATTTAGTTTTGCTACAACCATTTTTATTTTATGGGTTATTTGGATTGGTAATTTTTGGCTCTTATTAGGATTGCCTATCTTTTATGATATATACATATCAAAAAAAGTAAATTGGACCTTTTGGAAAAAACGTGGTAAAAAGCCCACAAAAATTGTTGAATGGGTAGATGCTATCATTTTTGCTGTTGTTGCCGCAACACTTATAAGAACCTTCTTCATCGAAGCCTTTACCATACCCACATCTTCCATGGAAAAAACATTGCTGGTTGGCGATTATCTTTTTGTAAGTAAAGTAAGCTATGGCCCAAGAATTCCAAACACTCCTCTCTCCTTCCCTTTTGTGCATCATACCATGCCATTTAGCGAAACGGCACGTTCGTTTGTTGAATGGATACAATGGCCCTACAAACGATTAGCAGGTTTGGGCAAGGTAGAACGCAACGATATGGTCGTGTTTAACTTTCCCGAAGGCGATACCGTTGCACTAAAACGCCAAGCCGAAAGCTATTATGATCTTTGCAGAAGATACGGAAGAAATAGAGTTTGGAACGATAAACTCAACTTTGGCGATATTATATACAGACCAGTGGACAAACAAGAAAACTATATAAAACGATGTGTCGCCATTCCGGGTGATAAAATAGAAGTTCGTCATACTCAAGTTTATATTAACGACCAAAAACAAGAACATTTCCCTCATATGCAATATAACTATGAAATTATTACAAATGGAATTCCGCTTAATACCAGAAACCTCGAACGTCTTGATATATCTCAAGAAGACATTCAATTTGGCTTAATGACTCAATATCAAATGTTCGATTCGGTAAGCAAAACAACTACTATCCACTATTATTTACCATTAACCGAAGAAAAAGCTCAAGCTATTCGCTCCTATCCAAATGTTATCTCTGTAAATATAGCCGAAATTAAAGATCGTGAAGATGTTTTTCCACAAGATAGTACTATTAGCTATAATCGCGATAATTTCGGACCAATACAAGTCCCGGCTAAAGGTCAAAAAATTGAGTTAACACTTAAAAATTTACCCATTTACAAAAGAGCCATCGAAGTTTACGAAAAAAATAAACTAGAAATTAAAAATGGTAAAATATTTATAAATGGTATCGAAAGCAACAGCTATACATTTAAAATGGATTACTATTTTATGATGGGCGACAACCGACACAATTCTCAAGACAGCCGTTTCTGGGGATTTGTTCCCGAAGACCACATTGTTGGCAAACCTGTTTTTATTTGGCTTTCGCTCGATAAAGACAAATCGTTTCCAAGCAATATTCGCTGGAGCAGAATGTTTAGAATTGTTCATAATTAATGGCTAAAAAAAAGAAATTTACTAAAATATTTGCAAATAGCTGGGTAAAAGCGTTTCTTATTGCCCTTGTCATTATTTGGATTATTAGAACATTCTTATTTGAATTTGCTATTGTTCGCGACAAAAAAATGGAAAATTCTTTATTTCAGGGTGATGTGATTTTTATCAACAAACTTAAACCCGGACCTCGTTTACCCATTACGCTCCTAAGCTTTCCCTTTTTTGGAAATCAATTTCCATTTTCAAACACACCTGCTTATATCGATTTGATTGAGTTACCCTATTTCAGAATTAGCATTCAAGCAATACAACGAAACGACGTAATCGCTTTTAATTATCCCATTGAACACGACCCTCCCATTGACAAAAAAACAGTTGTTTTTAAGCGTTGCATTGCATTACCGGGAGACACACTTAACATTCACGATAAAAAAATATTTATCAATAATTTATTGATAAACGATAATCCAAATTGTAAATATCGGTTTCGTATTAAAGCAGAAGAGCCTTTAGATTCATCGTTCTTTGCCAAATATCAAATTTCAGAGTATTATTTTATTGCAAAACCTAATATTTACGACTTACATACGACAAAACAACTATCCGATTCTATTGCAAAAGACAGCCTGATAAAAAAAATACAAATTTTAAAGATATTGGACATGCCTATGTTTACAAAGCTTTTTCCTTTTAGTCCATACTTCTCATGGAGCACCGATTATTTTGGGACATTAATCATACCGAAGAAAGGTCAACAAATTGAATTAACATCAAGAAATATTTATTTTTATAAAGACATCATCCAAACATATGAAAACAATAGTTTAGAAATTATTCAAGATACCGTGTTCAAAATTAATGATATTCCAACCAAAACATATCGTTTTAAGTACAATTATTACTTTGTAATGGACGATAACCGAGATCATGCAAAAGACAGCCGATACTGGGGTTTCCTGCCCGAAACACACATCATAGGGAAAGCCTCTTTTGTTTTATTTAATGCCGATTCTAAATCAAAACGTTATTTTAAAAGTATAGAATAAATGAAAGCCATTATAAAATTTTTTGTTAGACATATACCACGTCCTTACCTTATTAAGTTTAGTAAATTATTTAGTTTGATAGTAATGCCTTTCTACGCCGGGAAAAAACATCAATGCACAATATGCGAAAAATCTTTTCGAAAATTTTTGCCCTATGGAAACAAAGGAGCTGCTAACAGACTTTGCCCAAACTGCTTAAGCTTAGAACGACATCGCCTATTGTGGTTATTTTTAAAAGAAAAGACCCGTTTTTTCAACGAAAAATATTCTGTACTTCACATTGCTCCCGAACAACCTTTTTTGAAAAGATTTAAAAAACTCTCAAATCTTGAATACATTACAGCTGACCTTGTTTCACCTATAGCCGATGTAAAAATGGATATTCGCTCTATGCCGTTCGAAAACGAACGTTTTGATGTAGTAATTTGCAACCATGTATTGGAACATATTGACGATGATTTAAAAGCGATGAGCGAAGTATATAGAGTACTGAAAAATAATGGCTTCGCCATTTTGCAAGTGCCTATTGATTACAAAAGAACCGAAACTTACGAAGATGCAAGTATAACCGACCGCAAATCGAGAGAGGAAATATTCGGGCAATACGACCACGTAAGGGTTTACGGTCTTGATTATGGCAAAAGATTAGTAAAAGCCGGTTTTGTAGTGGACGAAAATCGTTTTGTAGAATCGTTTACAAAAGAACAAATTGAATTCTACCGCTTGGATGCAAATGAAATACTTTATATTGCCTATAAAAAATGAATGAATCAATACTGATAACTGCTTATTTTCCTCCTATTTCATACTTTTCATGTATTAAAAACTCCGATAACATCTATATAGAAGCAAAGGAAAGTTATCAGCGACAAACCATCCGCAATCGCTGCCATATTCAAACAGCAAATGGAATCCAAACGCTCAGCATTCCAATTCAAAAAAGCGGTGAAAAGTTAATAACATCTGTTAAAATAGACTATTCCACACCATGGAACCATAAACATGCTCATGCCATTAGGTCTGCTTATGGCAAAACGGCATTTTTCCCTTATTACTTCGATGAGCTGATAAGTCCTTTATTCGAAAAACACGAAACGCTATTTGAATTAAATCAAGCCATTTTAAAAAAATGTTTAAATATTCTGAACATTCATACATCTCTTATACCCACACAAGAATATTTAGCATCACACCAGGGATTGAATGACCTAAGAACTGATTTTTCAAAAAAAAATCCGCCCTATATTAGCAATTATAACCCAACACCATACATCCAAGCATTTAGCGACCGCTATCCGTTTGTAGGTGATTTGAGCATTATTGATTTAATATTTAATGTAGGAAACGAGGGCGTGTTATATTTATAATATTTAAGCGGTTTAAAACCTTTATAAGCTAACTTTTATTTTTTCTTAAAATAAAACAATCCTTTTATAAAACGAGAGTTTTCATC
>DAOOWN010000113.1:0-6951 GCA_035371305.1 Bacteroidales bacterium | reverse complement strand
CAGCATGACCGGTATTGGGAGTCAAAATTTTAATCGTGGCATTTTCGCCCGGATCGAGGCGACCGTTATTGTTACCGGCAACATCATCAACCACAACGGTAGTAGCACTTAAAACAGGAGCATTGAGCGGAATATTAAACGTGGTAGTCCAAGTCGTATTCTGATCATCGGTAGCCGAAACCGTAAATGTGGCTGTTTCCTGATCGGTTATAACCGGGTCAACGGTGAATGCAAAAGCATTGGTTTTGGTCATGTTGGATGATGCATTGATGGTGCCGTATGCTTCGGTATTATCTGTAATCTGAACATGTGGATTGCTGCACGAAAGAGTTGCTACCACCTGATTAGCATTCTGAAGACCCACGTTTGAAAGAGTTACATCCAGATTTACATTTTCGCTGTATTCAACATTTCCGTTGACGGCAACTCCTGCATCATGAATAACATTGCTTTGGTAAATAACGTAGGGCGTATTATTGGGAACTAACTGAACGGTTCCGACATGCGGCTGACGGTTTTGTTTTGTAATGACAATATCCAATGTGCTGGGCGAAGAAATGCTTGATAAATCAAGTGTTACTGTAGTTCCGGTACCGGTATATTTAGCATCCATCCATGTGTTATTATACGACAAACCAACATATGCATAGGGTTCGGTTGTAACCGTCAAAGTAGGTGTTCCAACCGGAACAGAAGTCAAGTATGAAGCTGTTAAGGCGGTGGGGATTCCCATATATGGCAGCATAGACGGGTCGCCCATGAGGTGATACATTTCCCAGTAATAAACATTGTTCGATCCCGATTGTTCTACAGCTAAGTTGCCACCATAGTTAATTTGGGCAGCAGTTACAAACCAATCGTTGGTTGATTCTCCATGTGAATGGAATAACCTGTCGTAAAAACCTAATTTGGTAGCATCATACGTAGGGGTTGCCGAAATTGCTTTTACGCCGGTTGAATAATAAAAATCTTCGTTCCAGTAAGAATAATCGGAAGCACCGATATAAGCAACGGCTCCCTTGCTGGCAGCACGTAATATTGCTTCACCAAAACATTCCGTCTCATCGAACTTATTACTTTGGCAACAGTTGCCAATAAGCAAACCATATTTATGTGCATTAGTAAAATTAGGCACATCGCTGGTTGAAATAGTGGGATCTGACCATCCGGTAGGGCTGCAATGTGCAGTATAATTTCCAAAACCAATACCATCGCTTATGTTCTGTTTTATGGCAGGAGCAGCCTGAGTACTATTGGAAATAATAGGAGAACCACTTCCATACAAGTAAGTATATGAAGTAATACCATTGGCAGCATTAATATAATTTTGTGTGCCATAATTAATCTGGCCATTGCCATATGTAGGGGCATTGCCTGCATCTACTCCGGCTATCATAAGTGCATATTGAAGATAAGAAGGATCGGGCATTTGGTATTGTTCGTATTCTAAAATTTTATCCAAAATAGCTTGTAACTGTGTGGTTGTTGTGGCAGACATACGTCCAATGTACATATCGGGAATTTTATCACTACTTCCGTTCATGGTTCCATAGTACGTATCGGTAGGATGGGTTCCTGTGGTACCCGAAAAAGTAGGAACCTGTGCAACATCACCAACGATAAGCAAATAAGTCGGAGCCGGGTTTTGGGGAGTTCCATTGGTATATTGAGTGGTTATATAATTTTTAATAGCTGTAGTGGTCGTGCCAATAACATCGGTATAGCCAACGGTTACTTTATAACCCTGACGGGTTTTTAATTGAATAAACGGTTGTAACGTTGTTTCAAAAGTCCGTGGACTAATAATCAAATAAGAAATAGGATATTGGGTAATCTGGTCTTTTAAGATATCAGATGAATGATTCACAACGCTTCTGAATTGATTTTCGAAAACCGGAGAGAAGTATTTTTGTTTGTATGCCTGTGTTTTAGCATAATCGGCATTTTTGTAACGCAGGCTGAATTGAATATTTTTATAAACTTTAATGGTGTTTGTTGCAGGATTGTATTGCAAAGGACAGATTACCAGACGAGCAAGCTGAACAGAACGTGCTATTCCTGATTTCTGTACCTCAACCAATGGCGATGCAATAAAATTATCGGTTGAATATGCTTCATCGTTTTTATAAAACGGAACCGTATTCGGATCCTGATCTTTTCGTAATGACGGCTGCATTGGAACAACGGGGTTAATAAAACCTGATTCGTTCAGGTTGATAATTTCCTCTTCATAGCTTATAATGTTTACTTCAACCTGAGCATCCATTGGGATTTCAATCAGTTGTTTATACGAAGGCAATGCCGGAAAACCAATTTTACCGCTGGTAATAAAGTTTTCAGCTTCCAGTTCGGTATAAAACTGACTTTTTTTTACATTTTCTTTTATTTTTAAGTCTTTCAGACTAAATGAAAAGTCAACACCATCGAATGCCTGCTGTTTAACTTTCATTCCTTGTTCTTTTCCAAACTGTACCGTCTTTTCGTTGATAGCAAAAGATGTATTCAGTGTAAAAATAAATACAAATAGTAAAAATCCGATTTTCATAAAATAATAATTTAAAACGTTTTAGTAATGACGTAAAGATAAGTATAAAAGTTGCTTTATGTGCAAAATAATTAAAAAATGAATTATTTTTTTATTTTAATCGCTTGTACTGCTTCCATCGGGATATAGTTATCGTACGTCAGGCATACGTTTGTGCTTGTTTCAATGGCCGTATTTATTATCGTTTCCCAAGTTGTTTTATCTAAACTATTTAAAACAGTTGGAACAACTTCTAATTCGTAAAGAGCATAAGTTAAGCCTGCCATAAAAGCATCGCCGGCACCAACGGTGCTAACTGGCTTAATTTTATTGACCGCAAACTCGTAGGTTTGCAGGGGTGTAAACAACATAACCGGTTTAGATGCCCGCGTTAAAATTAAATACTCACCACCTAATTTTTTAAAAATGGAATGTATTTGTTGTTTGTCATTTGTCTTCCAAATAAGCTCACAATCTTCGATAGATGCTTTGGTGATATGCGATAACGAAATATTTTCTTCTATAAAAGGTCGAACTTCTTCTAATATTCCTACATGGCTTTTTCTAAAATTAGGGTCATATAAAACAAACGCTCCATTCTGTTTGCTTTGATGAACAAAGTCTTTGACTAATGGTCGAATAAGGGGTTTGATAGCATAGTAACTCCCAAATAGCAGAAAATCGGTTTTATTTAGTTTTGGAAAATTGAATTCGGGAACAACCTCGTGTTGCATTTTATAAAAAAGATAATCGGCATCGCTGCAATTGTTTAAAAAAGCCAATGCCAATCGTGAGCGTCCTTGCTGATGCCAAAATATTGAGCTGTCATCAATTTTGTTTTCTTTTAAAAAATCATGAATAATTTTTCCCACACGGTCGTTGACCATATCGGCAATAATAGAGACCGGTAATCCCAATCGCGACAGCGAAATCAGCATATTTAAAACAGCTCCGCCCGGTCGTGCTTCTATGGGGTTGTTGTCTTTGAAAAAGATGTCGTAAACAATTTCGCCTAATCCAATTATTTTTCGATTCATGTTAACTATTTTTTCCCTATATAAACTTTTTTCATCCCAAAGATTATTCGGAATTTGAGTAAAATTTATGTAGGTTTGTATCAAAAATGCAAATGTACGACCTTTCTGATTTTAGAAAAAATTATTCGGGAAAAAGTTTGGAGTTGGAATTTCTTCCTTCTAATCCGTTTGACCTGTTCGGAATTTGGTTTGACGATGCTGTAAAAAACGAAGAGGGAGAGGTAAATGCTGTCGTTATATCCACCGTTGATGCTTTAAACAAGCCTCACAGCAGAGTGGTTTTACTGAAAGAATTTTCATCAAAAGGTTTTGTGTTTTTTACAAATTACCTAAGTGCCAAAGGAAAACAACTGTCAAACAATCCCCATATATCGCTCTTATTTTTTTGGCAAAAACTTCAGCGTCAAGTACGTATTGAGGGGCAAGTTCAAAAAGTAAGCACCCGGCAATCGGATGAATATTTTTATTCTCGACCGGTTGAAAGTCAATTCGGAGCAATGGCTTCCAAACAAAGCGAACCATTAAACAACAAAAAAGAGCTGCTAAACTATTTTGAACAACTAAAAAATGAAAATAAACCCAAGCGCCCCAAACACTGGGGTGGATATATTGTTAAGCCCGAATATTTCGAGTTTTGGCAAGGACAACCCAATCGTTTACACGACCGGGTTGTTTATAAATTTGAGCAAACATGGAAAAAACATCTTTTGTATCCTTGACAGATAAAAATACATACACCATACTTGGCGTAATGTCGGGCACTTCGCTCGATGGGATAGACCTTGCAGCCGTTCAATTTAACAAAAACAACGAAAAAGAATTTAAAATTCTTCAAGCAAAAACTTACCCCTATTCCAATGAATGGAAAAAACAACTTCAGGATTCATCACATCTTTCGGCATACGAATTTTTAAAATTACACAAAGAATACGGTCGTTATATTGGCACATTGATTCTTCAATTTTTAAAATCAACCGACATTACTATCGATTTTATTGCTTCACACGGGCATACGATATTTCATGAACCTCAACATCGCTTTAATTTTCAACTGGGCGATGGGGCGTTTATTGCAGCCACAACCGGAATTACTACCATAAGCGATTTTCGCACGCTCGATGTTGCATTGGGAGGACAGGGAGCACCCTTGGTCCCAATCGGAGACGAATTGCTATTTAGCGAGTTTGATTATTGTCTTAATTTGGGTGGCATTGCCAATATCTCTTTTAAAGAAAAAAAGAAACGAATTGCTTACGATATTTGTCCGGCAAACATGGTATTTAATTTCCTTGCACAACAAGCCGGTTTTGAATTCGACAACAAGGGTACGATGGCATCTAATGGAACCATACAAAGCAAATTACTCGATGCACTGAATAAGCTGGAATATTATCAGCAACCTCACCCCAAATCGCTGGGCAGAGAATGGGTAGAAAAAACATTTTTACCGCTTATTTTTCATACATCATTTACAGTCGAAGATTTGCTTGCTACTACATGCGAGCATGCTGCCATTCAAATCGCTAAAAACATCCATTCTCCCGGCAAAATACTCATTACGGGAGGAGGAGCTTACAACGACCATCTAATAAAACGCATTCAAGCACATTCGGAGGCTCAGGTTATTCTTCCTCCGCCCGATATTATCGAATACAAAGAAGCATTAATCTTTGCGTTTTTAGGCCTACTGAGAATCAAACATATGGCTAACACCCTATCGAGCGTTACCGGTGCACCCACCGATGTCTGCAGCGGAATAATACATTGGATGTAACACGATTAAAAATGTTTCGGTAATAAATAAGCCAAATCTGTAAAAATTATCTTGGCATTACCGTTTCGTTCTAAATGATGCAAGGCATCGCTGAAATATTTATATAACGCTTGAGCTGTATCGTAATGAATAAAGCGTGAAAATTTTTCAGAAAATTCTTGCTCTTCTTTTGTCAAATAGACCAGCGATTTTAACGAAGCCTGACTTAAAAAATGATCGCGCGTAAATCTCAAGCAATATAAAATAAAAGCCTTCTGCTCTTCTTTTGAAAACCCGGCTATTGTACTTGCCCACTTTATCATTTCGTCTCGCTTAGGTTTATTGCGGGCAACTTCAAATGCCAAACGGAATATTTGGACATAAAGCGTAAAAAACTCTTTCGTTTCGTCCTGATTTTCTAAAGCTTGAATAGCATTGGGTAAACTTCCGTTTGCTAATATTACAGCCTGATGAATCGTTTCTTCAGAATGTTGAGGATATTTTTCAACTAAATATTTTTTTAAGCTAATATCATCAATCAGCGGAAATTTCACTAATTGACAACGTGAAGTAATGGTTGGCAACAGCAACTCGGGATTGCTCGATACCAAAATAAAAACGGTATATGCAGGAGGCTCTTCCAACACCTTTAAAATCTTGTTGGCTGTTGCCGTGTGCATGCGTTCGGGTTGATAAATGATAATGACTTTGTATTTTGCTTCGTAATTTTTAACGCTTAATTTATTGATAATTTCGAGCGATTCGTCAGCGTAAATAATAGGTTGTCCTTTTTCTTCGGCTACAATGGAATACCAATCGGCCGATTTAAAATAAGGACTTAGTAAAACAAAATCGCGCCATTCGTTGATAAAATCATCGCAAATAACGGAAGTTTTGTTGCCTTTGTAAACCGGGAAAACAAAGTGTAAATCGGGATGTATTAAATGGTTGTACTTGTGGCAAGAAGGACATTCGTTGCACGAATCCTGCTCATTGCTGTTGTGGCAATTAATATATTGAGCAAAAGCAAGTGCCATAGCAAGCTTACCAACTCCCTCCGGTCCTGTAAACAATAAGGCATGGGGAATTTTTTCTTCCTTTGCTATAAACTTAAGCCGCTGCTTAATAAACGACTGGCCAACAATTTCATTAAAAGTCATTAAAAATAATTTCTGTACAAACTTACGCAAAAACTAGTTTATACACAAGCAGAATAAAAATCTAACCCACTCTACAGTTCAAACAAACTCGAAGTAAGTTATATTTGCAGTAATACAAATATGTTAAAGCTTACATGGGGCATTATTGTTCTTTTCTTTTTAAGCACAAAGATTATGTGTACAACATCTGAAAAATGCTCAACTTAACGGCGTTCTTTGCCGGTGAACTTGTAGCGACTGTCAAAATTGCCTGCCACCTGCGATACGAACAACTCGCCAAAGGGAAGGTACTGTAAGTGCTGCACTGGTTTTGTGTCTGCATCAGTAACAAATCCAATACTGCCTAAATGGTCGGAGTGGTAGAAGTATGTTTTCATTTAAACCTATTTAATAACAAAGATAATTATTTTCTGCCAAAACAAAATGATACTACCTTTTAACGCTTTTATTAAAATAAGCAGGTTGAAAAATATTGCT
>DAOOWN010000112.1:0-7537 GCA_035371305.1 Bacteroidales bacterium | reverse complement strand
ACAACGCAAGCTATTTGTAGCGGTAGTTCGACCAATATAAATTTAGGATCAAATGTAGCTGGGGCTACCTATACTTGGACAACAAGTGTAAGTGGGAATATTTCAGGATTTTCAAATGGAACAGGAAGTAGTATTCAACAAACATTAGTAAATAATGATGTAACGCCTGGAACAGTTACTTATACTATTACAGCAAGTGCAAATGGTTGTTCAGGGAATTCTCAAAATGTTGTAGTTACAATAAATCCTACACCCGTTATTAGTTCAGTAGATGTACTTCCTAATACGGTTTGTATTGGTAATCCTGATGGTCAAATTACTGTAAATGCTTCCGGAGGAACTGCTCCATTAAACTATTCAATTGATGGAGGTGCATTGCAATCCAACAATGTGTTTATCCAGTTAGGTACAGGTACCCATAATGTCTTAGTTCAAGATGTCAATGGGTGTCAATCAACTTTAAATAATATTTTAGTAAATGGAACAAGTGGTCCCACTATTAATCAAGTTCAAACAACAGATTTAACTTGTTATGGAATAAATTCGGGGGTTATAAATATTGATGCAACCGGTGCTGCTCAATATAGTATTGATAATGGTATGAATTGGCAGCCAACCGGTACTTTTTTTAATTTATCCGCAGGCTCGTATGCAATTTTGGTTCAGGATGCGGGTCAATGTAATGCAACTTCAATTGCAGTTATAAACTCACCAACACAAGTTACAGCTACATTTAATAGTCAAGACGAATTTTGTGGTACGCTTGGTTGGATTTCAATCCATGCAAGTGGTGGAACACCGGGATATACTTATCTATGGTCAAATAATGAAACAACCGATTCCATCTTTAATGTTACAGGTGGAACATATAACGTTACAGTTACAGATAATAATAATTGTGTCAATGTATTCTCTGTTAACTTAGGTAATATACCTGCACCTGTTATCAACTCAATAACGACAAACAATCCAACATGTTATGGCATTGCTAACGGTAATATACAAATAAATGCAACCGGAGCACAATATTATAGTATTGATAATGGTGTTACCTGGTCATCTAATTCAACATTTAATGCCTTACCTGCCGGAACATATAATGTAATGATTAAAGATGCAAATAATTGTACAGACTATGATGTAATAACATTAACATCACCTTCTGCAATGTCAGCAGAAATAACTTCCGATCCGGAAATCTGTGGTGCGCCCGGTGGGGCTTCAGTTACTGTAACCGGAGGTGTTGGTCCTTATACATATTTATGGAACACAAATGACACTACTTCATCTATTCATGGAGTATATCATGGAACTTATACGGTTACGGTTACCGATGCTAATTTATGTACAACTCAGTTTACTGCAATTGTTGATTACCTTGGTGGAAATGCTCAATTATCATATACCTTTAACAATGTTTTATGCTACGGTGAATCAACCGGGCAAATAGAACTAACGGTTCAAAATATAACTCCACCCTACACCGTTAATTGGTCTCATACTTCAGACACAAGTCTTGTTCAACAAAATTTACCTGCCGGAGCATACAACGTAACTGTTTCAGATATGTATGGTTGTACATCTGTAGCAACTATTTCTATAGCTCAACCACCACAGCTATCATTGACGTACACATCTGTAAATCCATTGTGCTATAATGATAATAATGGTCAAATAACCCTTAATGTATCAGGTGGCGTTAGTCCATATACATATAGTTGGTCAAATGGTGGTAGTTCCGGAACTATTTCTCCAATACCTGCCGGAGTTTATTATGTTACTGTAACAGATGCCAATAATTGTACAATATCAGCTTCAGCCATAGAACTCACCAATCCTCCTCAATTAATAGCCTCAACCCAGAGCATAAATCCTTTATGTTTCAATGGTAATGAAGGCATGATAATAGGAAGTGCTACGGGTGGTACTCCTCCTTATCAATACACATGGACAGGAGGTATTCAAAACGACACACTTATGCATGTATCGAATGGTACGTATGTGGTAACAGTATCAGATGCTCATAATTGCACTTCTACGTCAAGTTCAACCTTATATAACCCTCCTGCTATGAATATTACGGGTCAGATTCAGCAAGCAAACCACATGGGCAGTATAGATGTAAGCGTATCGGGTGGTACAGCTCCTTACAACTTTGTATGGTCAAATGGAGCGACAACGGAAGATGTAACAAATTTGGGAGGAGGAACGTATATATTGACTGTTACCGATGGAAACAATTGCATGCAAACCGATACTTTTGTAATAGATATTCCCTTAGAAATTCCGACCGTAATAACGCCGAATGGTGATGGTAAGAACGATGACTTTGAAATAGTAGGCATTCAAGCTTATCAAAATGTATCCATCGAAATATATGGACGTTGGGGCGATCGACTTTTCGATTTCAAAGGCACCGGTTTGGAATATGTAAATAAAACGAACCGTTGGAATGGTAAATACAATGGTAAAGACCTTCCATTGGGTTCTTATGTATATATTATAAAACTAAACGATGATGACCCCTTAACAGGAGTTGTAGCCATAATACGTTAATCATAATAAACAATAAGATATGAAAAAGTTAATATTTGTAATTTTCACCGGGATAACGATAGCTTCGACAGCCCAACAATTGCCATTGTATTCTCAATACATGATGAATGCTTTTTTGTTGAACCCGGCAATTGCAGGCAGTGTAGATTATTTTCCTGTTCGTTTAACTGCTCGCCAGCAATGGGTAGGAATAAACGATGCTCCCTCGACTCAAGCTTTAAGTGCTCATTACTTATTTGAATATCAAAAGCTGGGAGTAGGTGGTTATATTTTTAACGATCAGTTTGGTCCAATGAGTCGTATAGGTATTCAGGCCTGTGCATCGTATCATATACCTTTAAGTGGAATAAGCTCAAAATTAGGAATTGGCTTAGCGTTAAAAGGTTTTCAATTTAAATTTGACGAATCGAAATTGAAAGCGATCGACGATGCCGACCCGGCCTTATCTTATTCAACCATAACGAAATTTGTTCCGGATGCAGATTTTGGTTTGTATTTATACAACGATAAATATTTTGTAGGTGTATCTGCAACCCAATTAATAGAGTTAAATATAGATTTTGGTGACAGCAGCGTAGATAAAAATTCCATCATACGCCATTATTATGCAATGGGAGGTTACAAATTTACGTTGAGCGATGATTTTGATTTGGAGCCCTCCTTATTATTTAAAGGGACATTACAAACTCCTTGGCAATTAGATTTTAATGTAAAGGGATACTACAAACGCATGTACTGGTTAGGTGTATCTTATCGTTCGAGTAAAGACATTGTAGCAATGTTGGGTATAAAAATAAAGAAATATTATTTGGGTTATGCTTTTGACTATACGATGAGCAATATAAAACGATATACCTCCGGCAGTCATGAAATCTTATTAGGGATTAACATAACGGAAGGCAAAAACAGAGGTTCGAAATTATTATAATCTTTTTTAATAAAAGAATAAGAGGCTGTCATTTGAAACGACAGCCTTTTTTTATACCTTTACAACATGATGAGCGAAAAAGGTCCAATTGGCGTTTTTGATTCGGGTTACGGTGGTTTAACTGTTTTAAAATCAATAAAAAAGGAATTGCCACAATTCGATTATATTTATTTGGGCGATAATGCACGTGCTCCATATGGCAGTAGGTCTTTTGAGGTGATTTTAGAGTATTCGCTTGAAGCAGTAAAGTGGTTTTTTAAGCAAGGTTGTCCTTTAGTTATCTTTGCATGTAATACGGCTTCGGCTAAAGCTTTAAGGACAATTCAGCAGCGGTATTTACCCGAATTAGATAATACTCGAAGAGTGTTGGGAGTAATTCGCCCGACTGTTGAAGCAATAGAAAAATATACAAAAACAAATAGAGTAGGAGTTTTAGGAACTATTGGAACGATTGTTTCTGAGTCTTACCCTATAGAAATAGAAAAACTTTTTCCGCACATAAAAACCTATCAACAAGCATGTCCATTATGGGTACCTATTGTTGAGCATGAAGAAATGAATAATGCCGGAGCCGATTATTTTATTCAAAAGGATATTCAGGCACTTTTAAACCAGGATAATGAAATTGATACTATTATTTTAGGATGCACACATTACCCATTATTAATTAATACAATAAGACGTTTTGTTCCGGAGCATATTAACTTAATTTCACAAGACCATATTGTAGCGGCAAGCCTAGCCGATTACCTGAATCGTCATCCCGAAATAGAAGAACGTCTCAATAAAAACTCCGAAATTCGTTTTTTTACAACCGATAATATTGATCTATTTAATAAAAGAGCGAAAATATTTTTTGGAGATGAAGTGAGTGCTCAACGTGTGATTCATTTAAGTGAGTAATCTGAAAAAAATAATTCGAACAAATTAATCCTAATGGAATTATTGAAATAAATATTTTGTTTTTATTTTGTAGTTGCTCTTTTATACTTCAAACAATTTCTTCTATCTTTGTAAGAGAAAATTATTAAAATCATGAATCAACAAGTAAGCATAGAAACTGCAAAGGAATTAGGTATTTTACCCGAAGAATTTGAAATGATTAAAAAGATCTTGGGCAGAGAGCCAAACTTTACTGAATTGAGCATTTATTCTGTAATGTGGTCTGAACATGCATCGTATAAAAATTCAATTAAATGGTTAAAAACATTGCCTAAAAAAGGTGAATATCTTCTTGCCGAAGCAGGTAGCGAAAATGCCGGTTTAGTGAATTTAGGAAATGGTTTAGCCTGTGCATTTAAAATAGAATCACACAATCATCCTTCTGCTGTGGAACCTTATCAAGGTGCTGCAACAGGAGTTGGAGGGATTAATCGCGATATATTTACAATGGGAGCACGCCCAATAGCTCAGCTAAATTCATTACGCTTTGGAAAGTTGGAGCTTGACCGCACTAAATGGTTGTTGAAAGGAGTAGTAAAAGGTATTGGCGATTACGGTAATTCGTTTGGAGTACCGGTAGTAGGCGGTGAAGTTTATTTTGATGAGTGTTATAATTATAACCCTTTGGTAAATGCAATGTCGGTAGGTATTGTTGAAACCGATAAAATTATTTCAGCCACAGCAAAAGGAGTCGGAAACCCTGTGTACATTGTAGGTTCGTCAACCGGTAAAGACGGCATTCATGGTGCAACCTTTGCTAGTGCCGATTTGCACGAAAAATCAGCCGATGATATTCCCAGCGTTCAGGTTGGTGACCCATTTATGGAAAAACTATTACTTGAAGCTTCATTAGAATTGAACGAAAAAGGGTTGGTAGTTGGGATGCAAGATATGGGAGCAGCCGGAATTATTTGCTCTACATCCGAAATGTCTGCTCGTGGCGAGTGTGGAATGAAAATAGACTTGTCTAAAGTTCCGTTACGTCAGCAAAATATGGAAGCATGGGAAATATTGCTTTCAGAATCTCAAGAAAGAATGTTGGTCGTTGTAGAAAAGGGAAATGAATCAAAGGTTGAGGAAATCCTTAAAAAATGGGATTTGCATTATGCCATAATAGGTGAAGTAATTGCCGAAGATAAGTTATATTTTTATTATAAAAATGAATTGGTAGCAGAAGTTCCGGCCGAATCATTAGTATTAGGTGGAGGGGCGCCTGTTTATGAGCGAGAATATAAAGAACCGGAATATTTAAAAGAACTCAGTAAATATTCAATAGATGAGATAGATGAACCGGAAAACTTAGTAGAAGTAGCTAAAAAACTGTGTCAAATTCCTACCATAGCCTCAAAACGTTGGATTTATGAGCAGTACGATACGATGGTAAGAACCAATAATATGACCACAAACCTTCCGGCAGATGCGGGGATTGTAAATATAAAAGGAACAAATGTGGCATTAGCATTAACAGTTGATTGTAATGCTCGTTATGTTTATGCCAATCCTCAGGAAGGTACGGCAATGGCAGTAGCTGAAGCAGCTCGAAATATTGTATGCTCCGGTGGAAAACCAATTGCCATAACCAATTGCTTGAATTTCGGTAATCCTTATAATCCTGAAGTTTATTGGCAATTTGTAGAAGCCATTAAAGGGATGTCGAAAGCTTGTATAAAATTTGAAACTCCTGTAACCGGTGGTAATGTAAGCTTTTATAATCAAACATCTATCGATGGAAAAGTTGAACCCATTCACCCAACTCCTGTAATTGGAATGCTTGGTGTGATGGATAAAAAGAACCAAATGTCGCTTGCATTTGAGCGTAAAGGAGATATGATATACTTGATTGGTCCCAGTAAAAATGATATTTCTTCTTCGCAATACCTTATAAATTATCATGGTGTAGAAAAATCACCGTCTCCATATTTTGATATAGATGTTGAATATAGACTTCAACAAATATTAATGGAATTGATAGAAAATAAGATGATTTGTTCGGCTCACGATGTATCAGAAGGTGGTTTGTTTATTACTTTGTTAGAATCGGCGATTCCAAATCAATTTGGTTTTGATATTACAACAGATAGCGATATCCGCGAAGATGCATTTTTATTTGGCGAAAGTCAGAGTAGGGTTGTAGTTTCGGTATGCCCTTCGCGCGAGGATGAGTTTATTGATTTTATGATTAAACAAAATTTCCCGTTTATTACTCTTGGTCATGTAACTAAAGGAGAATTAAGAATAGATGATGTTTCATACGGGTTTATTAAAGATTATTCGCAACTTTATTTAAATGCTATTGAAAAAATAGTAAATTCGTAAATGACCATAGACAAATCGACCGAGAAGATTAGTGGCATGTTTGATGCCATTGCTCCAACCTATGACAAATTAAACCATGTACTATCTTTTAATGCCGACAAAAGGTGGAGAAAAAAAGCGATAGACGAACTTATGCGAAATTGCCCTCATGAAATTCTTGATGTTGCTACAGGTTCAGGTGATATGATACTGGAAATAGTTAAAAGAGGGAATTTGAAAATTTCGGCAATTGATATTTCAGAAAAAATGGTAGAAGTTGCAAAGCAAAAAATCAAAACAAAGTTTGGGGCTAAAAATATTGAATTTATAATTTCGCCGGCTGAGCAAATTCCTTTTTCTGAAAATAAATTTGATGGAGCTACTGTAGCTTTTGGTGTTAGAAATTTTGAGAAACTAGAATTAGGTTTAACTGAAATAAAGCGAGTGTTAAAAAATGGAGGAAATTTGGTGGTCTTAGAATTTGTAAAACCTCGAAGGAAATTCTCCAAAGCTTTTATTGGCTTTTATCTGAGATATATTTTACCCTTTATTGGCAAGTTGATTTCAAAAAACAAAGATGCATATCAATATTTAAATCAAAGTATAAATGAGTTTTATACGGTTTGTGAATTTGAGAATATTTGTAATAGAATTGGTTTTCAGAAGGTTAAAACACGGGTTTTATTTATGGGTTTAGTTGCTATCTTTGTCCTGAAAAAATAAAATATTGATTTTTGCGTTTTAAAGCACATGAAAATTAAAATAGCATCATTTCTCGTTTTTATATTCTTTACGCGTTTGGGTTTTAGTCAAGAA
>DAOOWN010000111.1:0-7559 GCA_035371305.1 Bacteroidales bacterium | reverse complement strand
CGGGAACCAGCATTTTTTCGATAGAATTTTTCTGTGCATTTTCAATAGCAATGGTTCGGTCGTTATCGAATTGCTCTAAATAAATATGGGTATGTGTGTCGATAAATTTCATGATGCAAACGTACGAAATATTGATAGATTTTGAAAATACAATTTACAGAAGAAACGATGAATATTGTTTAAATATTAATGGCCAGCGAATAGACTTTACCTGGCAATGACTTTACAATACCATTAAACTCAAGATTCAACAATACGACCGAAACTTTACTAACCGGCATTTCAACCGACAGAGCAATTATATCGAGGGTAGTATCACCTTTTTCTTTTAACAAATCTACAATCTTTTTTTCTTCATTATTTAAATCAAAAACAAATGGAATGGATGTTTGATCGGTTTTTGTTTTATATGACCAACCTAAAACCTTACATAAATCTTCGGCATTTTCTATTAATGCAGCTTTGTTCGATTTAATCAGGAAATTGGTACCTTCGGAGTATTTATCACTATTTCTACCCGGCAATGCCAACACGTCACGATTGTACGAAAAAGCTATTTCTGCCGTAATCATGGCTCCGCCGTCGCGTTTTGATTCTACTACCAACGTTGCATCAGACATACCGGCAATAATTCTATTGCGTTTAACAAAATTGCCCTTATCGGGTTTGGTTTTTGAAATAAAATCGGTTACAATGCCACCATTTTCAACCATTTTTTGAGCATATTTCCGATGCTCCGGTGGGTAAATTTTATCTAAACCATGTGCTACAACTCCTACAGTAGGAAGTCCGGATTCAAGAGCTGCTTTATGCGCATATATATCAATCCCAAAAGCAAGTCCGCTTACTATTAAAACATTTAAGTTGTTATCTTTTAAATCGTTGATGAGTTGATTACAAAAATCTTTACCGTAGTGTGTGGCACTTCTTGTACCGACAACACTTAATACATGTGGACTGTTAAATGGTATTTTTCCCAGCGAATAAAGCGTAACCGGACCATCTTCGCAATGCTTTAACCTATAAGGATAGGAATCGTCTAAAAAAGAGTGGACTTGTATTCCGAATTTATCACAAAATTGTATTTCTTCCTCTACCCTTTTCCAAAGTTCCTCACTTTTAAATTGTGAATAAATTTTTTTTGCTAAGGCTTCGCTAATTCCCGGTATTTTATTTAAACCATTTAACTTTTCTTTAAAAACAGCTTCAATACCACCACAATAAGCTATCAGCTTTTTTGCGTTTATATCACCAATACCAGACAATAATGTGATGGCAATCTTATATGCTCTATTATCGTCTATCATTCGGGCGGTTATACTTTATCTTGGCGAATGAATTTAAGGCATCGAAAATTTGATTTTTATAAATGTTGCTTAAACCTGTAATTGAAATAGGCTTATATTTGGCAATACCTTCTTTCATTTTTTGATACAAAACCAATTCTTCTCTCTGATTTGCAAATGTCTTTTGTACTTCGAACTTATAAAACTTATCTTTCGGAATTTTTACCATGTTATATTTTGGAAAAAGCGAAGTCATTGCATAAAATTTAATGGAAATATAGTTTGGGTCTTCTTCGTCATCATACATTATTATATTATAGTGCTTTTGGCTTCTGAATATCAAATAACCAATAAAACAAATACCAAAAAAGACAGAGTAAATCCAGGAAGGAATGGGAATTAAATATTCGGTATAGAAATCGTACAAAATGCCCAAAGCAATCAATAACATAAACAACATAGTAATAAATGCGAGCTGTCCACGCAAGCGATTGTAGTCGCCTTGATTATCTATTTTCATTTTTTTCTTTGTTTTATTGTTTGTTCTATTAATTTAAGTTCTCTGTTAACTTGTCCGCCAATACTTTTGTTTTCGTCTGCTCTGCGAAGCAAGTAAGGTATGGTAATGTTAACCGGACCAAACGGGACATACTTTGCAACATTGTATCCTTCAAACGCCAAATTAAAAGAAATATGATCGCTCATTCCATAAAGCTGTGAAAAATATATTCTTTCATCATTTTTTGAAACGTTTTTTTCATTCATCCTTCTCACTAAAAGCATGCAACTTTCTTCGTTGTGGCTACCACAAAAGATAGAAAACACGTCTAAATGCTCCATACAAAAAGCCAATGCTTCGTTAAAATCGTTGTCGGTTGCTTGTTTGGTTTCGTGTACCGGCGACGGATAATTCCCTTCTTTAGCCCATAAACGTTCTTGCTCGAGGTATGCCCCACGCACAAATTTTACACCTATATAAATATTATGTTCTGATGCCTTTTTATACAAATTTTTTAAATACGCCAACCTGTCTTTTCTATACATTTGCAAAGTATTGAAAACGATGGCTTTTTGTTGATTGTATTTGAGCATCATTTCCCATAATACTTGGTCTATTGCATTTTGCATTGAAGCATATTCGGCATCAATTAGAATCGGCAAGTTGTTTTTAAATGCTGCCTGACACAAATAATCAACGTATGAAACAAACGTATCGTATTCTTTTTGCTCAAAAGTAGATAAAATTTGATTTTTCGAAACTTTATTCAATATGCTTACCCTACACAAAGCACTTGGTTTAAATACGGCAAAAGCAATCGACTTATTTTCAGAAGCAAGCTGGATAATTTCCATCACTTGTTTAAATGTCTTCTCCGCCTGTTGTTGCGATGTAGTTTCTTCGGCAGCAAAATCCAATACAGTTTTAACGCCAAAAGAACTTAATTTCTGAACTACATTTAATGCCTCGTGAATATTTTCGCCTCCGCAAAAATATTTATAAACCGTAGGTTTAACAGCCCATTTAATTGGGATATGCAGAAATAAAGCCATATTAATTAAGGGCTTCGCCAATGCAATTACCCACGACTTAAAAATTACTTTAAACAAAAACCGTGATTGTTTTAATTCTTTTAAACTTTTATGTGCAAAAGCGTGTTCAATATTTTCGAATATTAGTTCCATCATGATATTATAATGGGCAAATGTAGAAAAATATTATCTACTTTTCAATAACAAGAATAGCCGGCAAAAATTGTCGGCTATTCTTCTCTTTAAATATCATTTTTATCTATATACTTTCGGCTCCACTTCGCCTCGTAAAACCATGAGAGCATTCATTGCTAATGCTTTCATTTCGTCTTCGCCGGGGTAAAGAACGACCGGAGCAATAAACGAAACCATATCTTTTACATATTCTACAAAATCCTTATCGTAAGCAATACCGCCGGTTAATAATATGGCATCTACTTTACCGTGAAGTACAGCCGACATTTCGGCAATGGCTTTACCTACCTGATATGCCATAGCATCACGCACTTTTTCGGCAAAGCGGTCGCCGTTTTTAACACGTTGTTCAACTTCGTAGGCATCATTGGTTCCCAAATATGCTACAAAACCACCTTTTCCGGTTATCATTTTTTTAATTTCTTCTATTTTATACTCACCGCTAAAGCACATTTTTACGAGAGCTCCGGCCGGTAAGGTTCCGGTACGCTCGGGAGAAAAAGGTCCTTCGCCGTCTAAGGCATTATTTACATCAATTACTCTACCTTTTTTATGTGCTCCAACTGAAATTCCTCCGCCTAAATGAGCTATAACCAAATTCAAATCTTCGTATTTTTCGCCGACAGCATTGGCATGCATACGAGCTATGGCCTTTTGATTCAACGCATGAAAAATAGATATTCGCTCAAATTTCGGATGTCCGGTAAAACGAGCCACTTCTTCTAACTCATCAACTACAACTGGGTCGGCAATAAATGCTTTTGCGTTAGGTATTAAACGAGCAATGTCATCTGCCAATATTCCCCCTAAATTGCTGGCGTGTTGACCTAACTTACCTATTCTTAAGTCGTCAAGCATATATGAGTTAACTTCATATACTCCTGAAGGGATAGGCTTAACCAACCCTCCACGTCCTATAACGGCATTTAATGATTGTATATTGATACCGGCTTCGGCTATTTCTTTGAGTATTATTTCTTTACGAAACTGATATTGATCAATCAAATTAGGGAAAGGTGCTAATTCGTCGGATGTATGTTTAATGTTCTTAGTAAAAATAGCTTTATTGTCTTCAAAAACGGCAATTTTGGTTGAAGTCGATCCCGGATTAATGGCTAAAATTCTAAATGAGTTCATAAACATTTTTTTAATTTTTTAAAAAGTTGGTAAAAGTAATCAATTATTTTGAATAAAAAAAGTTGTGATTCAAACAATAACTATCTGTATCACAACCTTTTACTAAAATTTACAATTTATTTATTACTTCATAGCAGCTGCTAAAGCGATTGACATCATCTTGCTCTTATCGCTGTCGGCACGCGAAGTCAAAACAATAGGAACTTTAGCTCCCATAATAACAGCTGCTGAAGTTGCATTGCCTAAAAATCCAAGACATTTATATAAAATATTTCCTGCGTTGATATCAGGCACCAATATTAAATCCGCATCTCCGGCAACTTCACTTTCGATTCCTTTGTGTTTGGCGGCTTCTTTGGAAACGGCATTATCGAGAGCAAATGGTCCATCGACTTTGCATTTCTTAATTTGCTTTCTATAATTCATCTGGCTGAGCATAGCAGCATGAATGGTTGCTTCCATTTTGGGATTTACAGTTTCTACAGCTCCAACAACAGCAACTTTGGGGCATTCATATCCTAATTTATGGAAAGCTTCAACTGAGTTTTCGAGTATTACAACCTTTTCTTCGAAGGTGGGTGCTATGTTAACTCCACCATCTGATAAAGCAATCAGTTTATGATAAAATGGGCTTTCCATTAAAGCGAAATGGCTCAATAAACTTCCTTTACGAAGTCCATTTTCTTTGTCAAGTACTGCTTTTAATAACGTTCCGGTTTGAACCAATCCTTTCATCAGGATTTCGGCCCTACCTTCGCGAATAACCTTAACTGCCATAGCCGAAGCTTTAACGTCATCCGGTTCATCAATTATCTCAACATCAGAAATTTGGAGATTTAGTTTTTCTGCAATTTTTAAAATTTCTGCTTTATTCCCTACAAGAATCGGCTCAATTATTTTTTCGCGTCTTGCTGCACATACAGCTTCTAATACCGGTTCATCGGCTGCAGCAGCTACCACTAAACGTTTTGTTTTTCCCGATTTTGCAATTTGAACTAATTCATCTAACTTTTTTAATTCCATAATCTTACATCATTTTATTAATAAACCATATTTTTTGAAAAAACAATATTAACCGTATCCGTAGCAATTACAAGCTCTTCATTTGTTGTAACGGCCATCACTTTAACTTTTGAATCGTCAGCACTAATTACCACATCTTTGCCTTTTACACCACAGTTTTTATCTTTGTCAAACTTAACGCCCATGTATTCGAGGTCTTCGCATGACCAACGACGAATTATATAATCGTTTTCGCCAATACCACCGGTAAAAATAATCAAATCTACACCACCAAGAGCAGCAGCATATGAACCTATGTATTTCTTTACTCTGTATGCATACATTTTAAGTGCAAGTTCAGCTCTTTTATTTCCTTGTTCCATAGCGGTATGTAAATCGCGCATATCCATCGATACGCCACTAATACCGAGCACACCGCTTTTTTTGTTGATTACATTGTTTAAGCTATTGCAATCGAGTTTTTCTTTGTCCATTAAGAATAATAGTACGCCAGCATCAATGTCACCAACACGAGTACCCATCATAAGCCCTTCTACAGGCGTAAATCCCATTGAGCTATCGATAGATTTTCCTTTTTTAATAGCGGCTACCGAAGCACCATTTCCTAAATGGCAAGTAATAATATTAATTTCGTTAAAATTCAAACCGAGCATTTTACATGCTTTTTGAGCTACGAATTTGTGGCTTGTGCCGTGAAAAGCATAGCGACGAATTTTGTATTTTTCATAATATTCGTATGGAATTGGATACATGTAAGCTTCTGCCGGCATAGTTTGATGGAACGACGTATCAAAAACGGCCACCATTGGAACCCCGGGCAAGAGTTTTTCCATAGCCAGAATACCTTTCAAGTTTGCGGGATTGTGAAGGGGTGCTAATTCAATACAAGCTTCGATATCTTTTTTTGTTTTTTCGGTAATTAAAGCACTTTGAGTAAAGTTTTCGCCACCGTGTGCAACACGATGTCCTACTGCAGCGATTTCGTTTATATTCGATAAAACGCCATGTTCTTTATCTACCAATGTTTGCAAAATCCAATCTATTCCTTCGGTGTGTGTAGGGATATCACGAACCCATTTTACTTTATCCTTCCCTTTTGACTGATGTCCCAACTCACTATCTTTCATGCCAATACGCTCTAACAATCCTTTTGCTAAAACATCGGCTTCACCGGACATATCAAGAAGTTGGTACTTAATGGAAGAACTACCGCAATTTAAAACTAATACTTTCATACATTTTATTTTTATTTATTTATACATTGATTAACTGTAATGGCAACTAAATGAACAATATCGTCAACAGAACAACCTCTTGAAAGGTCATTGATGGGAGCACCTAAGCCCTGTAATATCGGTCCAACTGCTTGAGCTCCGCCAAGGCGTTCAACAAGTTTATAGCCAATATTACCGCTTTGCAAATCGGGGAAAACCAAAACATTAGCATGACCTGCAACTGTTGAACCCGGTGATTTTTTTTGTCCGATACTTTCAATCAATGCAGCATCTGCCTGCAACTCTCCGTCAATATTTAAATCGGGTCTTAACTGCTTGGCTATGCTAACGGCTTCAATGACTTTATCGGCCAACTCATGCTTTGCAGAACCTTTTGTTGAGAACGAAAGCATGGCAACTTTGGGCACATCCACACCAAGAATTGATTTTGCAGTTTGAGCACTGGATATAGCAATTTCTGCCAGCTGCTTGGCGGTTGGATTGGGAGTAATGGCAACATCAGCAAAAACAAACATTCCATTGTGTCCAAGATTCTTAGGCTGAGTAATTACAATCATACCTCCTGAAACGACAGAAATACCGGGGCTTGTTTTTACAATTTGTAATGCAGGACGAACGGTATCAGCGGTTGTATGCTCAGCACCACTCACCTCACCGTCTGCATCGCCTTTATATATCATCATAGGACCATAGTATATAGGGTCTGAAATTGTTTTTTTGGCTTCTTCGTATGTTATTCCTTTTTCCTTGCGAAGTTCCATAAACGTTTGAACATACTCTTCAAGCTTTGGACTTGTTGACGGATTAATGATGTTGGCTTTTTCAAGATTTAAGTTCCATTGTTTTGCTAAATAAGCAATTTCTTCATTATTTCCCAAAATAATAAGCTCTGCTATTCCTTCGCGTAGAATAATATCGGCAGCTTTTAATGTTCTTTCGCTGTTTCCTTCGGGCAATACAATGCGAACTTTTTGTTGTTTTGCTTTTAAAATAATGCTTTCGAGTAGGTTCATGTTATTTTTTTTATATAAATTATTTGTATTTCTGTAGGTTTCAAATTTATTAAATTGTTTTTGAAAGTCTAACTACTTTTCATCATTTTTGCACTTTTTTAAACTGATAAAATGCAATATACATATTGCTGTTTATCAAA
>DAOOWN010000110.1:0-7902 GCA_035371305.1 Bacteroidales bacterium | reverse complement strand
TATGAATGCAAAGAAAAATGCTTTAGGTCGCGGCTTAGGTGCACTCATCTCGGATGCTGAAACAAAACCGGCTGCTGTAGCTGAAATTCCTATTGAGTTTATTCAAACAAACCCCTTTCAACCAAGAACTGAATTTAATGAAGAAGCATTGGTTGAACTTAGTGAATCCATTAAACAGTTGGGAATTATTCAACCCATTACCGTAAGAAAAATAAACGAAAATCAATTTCAACTTATCTCTGGTGAACGACGTTTACGGGCGGCCAAGTTAGCCGGCTTAGATACCATACCAGCCTATGTACGCGAAGCCAACGACCAGGAAATGCTTGAAATGGCGTTGGTTGAAAATACACATCGTCAAGATTTAGACCCAATCGAAATAGCCATAAGTTATCAGCGACTTATAGATGAATGCAGCTTAACCCAAGAACAATTAAGCGAGCGAGTCGGCAAAAATCGTTCAACGATAGCTAATTTTTTACGTTTGTTAAAGCTGAGTCCTGAAATACAAGCCGGGCTTAGACAAAATAAGATTTCTGTAGGTCATGCCCGTGCACTAATCAATGTACAGGATGAAGAAACGCAAAAAATGATTTTTCATCAAATTGTACGATACGATTTTTCAGTTCGCAAAGTAGAAGATATTGTAAGAGAATTGAATTTGGATGAAAAAAATGCGACAAAATCCGTTAAACACTACCAACGCACAAAAGAACTAAAAGGCATAAAAGATAAAATTGCTCAATCATTATCGTGCAAGGTTGACCTAAAGAAAACTGCTGAGGGAAGCGGAAAGATTACGTTGCATTTCGATAATGAGGTTGAATTTATGAACTTAGTGGATTTGTTGTCTAAAAAATAAAATAGATGCGCAAATCGGTTGTTTTCTTTTTATGCTTACTTATTGGAATTCAGTCTTTTTCGCAGCGGCAGCAGGATAGTTTAAAAACAAAACATTCACCCAAATTAGCAGCCACATTTTCTGCTGTTTTACCGGGCTTGGGGCAAGCATATAATAAAAAGTACTGGAAAATACCCATCGTTTATGCCGGTATTGGAACATTGGCTTATTTGTCTATTCGAAACAATAATTATTACCAAGATTTTAAAACAGCTTACAAAAACTTATACGACACCAATCCAAATGGTTATTACTACATGTATAACACCAGTTTTACTCTTTCGGGATTAGAAGCCGGCAAAAATTATTATCGCAGATACAGAGATATGTACGCTATCTTTACAGTTGGTGTGTATGTGTTAAATATTGTTGATGCTGCAGTTGATGGATATTTATACGATTTTGACATCAGCGACGATCTGTCGTTGAAAATTCAACCCGAGTTTATGCCCATTGCTCAAAATAATTCATGGGGTGCAGGGGTTAAAATTTGTTTATCCATACAAAAATAACTAATATTACAGCCAAAATGAGGATAATGAGGCGAATTATAATTTTAATGATATTGATTTTTTCAGCTTGGCTTTTACCGGCTCAAACAGATACCAATATAACTTCAGCAGACATCGATTTTAAAGAGTTTGAATCGTTTACTGACAGTTTATTGCATTTATGGTACAAGCAAAATGCTCCCTTTAACAAGGATTTGGAGCAAGATTTTTTTAAAAACGATACATCTTCGGCTCCATTTTTTTCGGACGAGGTTTTATTGACGCAGCTCAATAGAATGAATACGTATATTGAGATGACGTATAACAATATAACAAAACAATACATTGATTTTTATGCCCGCAAACGCCGCAATCTGGTTTCGTATATGCTCGGAAACAGCGAATATTATTTTCCGTATTTTGAAGAAGCCCTCGACCGATATGGGTTACCGCTCGAATTAAAATACCTGCCGGTAATTGAATCTGCCCTAAATCCCAGAGCATATAGCAGAGCAAGAGCCGTCGGCTTATGGCAATTTATTTTGCCAACCGGAAAGTTGTATAAGTTAAATGTTACTTCGTTTATTGATGAACGAATGGATGTAATAAAAGCATCCGATGCAGCTGCTCGATATTTACGCGATTTATTTAATGTGTTTCAAGACTGGCATTTGGCAATTGCTGCTTATAATTGCGGACCGGGAAATATCAATAGGGCAATCAAACGATCTGGCAAAACAACCTATTGGGGTATGTATAATTATTTGCCCCGTGAAACACGCGGTTATGTCCCTGCTTTTATTGGTGCTGCCTATGCTTTTCATTATTATAAGGAGTTAAATATAACTCCGCGAAAAACCTATATGCCTGCTCGTGTAGATACGGTTTACGTTAACAAAATGCTTCATTTGCGTCAGGTTTCTGAACGATTGAATATACCTTTGGAATTGTTGCAATTACTCAATCCTCAATACAAAAAAGATATCATTCCAGCCATTCCGGAACAGCCACTACCGTTATATTTGCCCGTTGAACAAATAACAAATTTTATTGCCTTGGGCGACTCTATTTATAAATACAAAGATACGTTACTCTTTAAAACAATACGACCCAGTTTATACGTTTCGGCTTCGAACAATAATTACGAAGAAGTTGCAATTTATCATAAAGTTAAAAGTGGCGAAACCCTTTCTAATATTGCAAAAAAATACCACGTAACGGTCTCCGATTTACGTGCATGGAACAATATTAGAGCCAAGCAAGGAGTAAAAGTAGGACGAAAATTAGTGTTGTTTGTAGTTCGAAAGAAAAAAACAGAAGAAACGACGATTCCTCAAAGCAACCTATTGACGACTGATTCGCTAAAAAATGATTCTATTCCTGTGTCGGTAGATAGTTTGTCGTTGAAAATAGCCAAACCTAGTGTACATATTGTAAAACAAGGCGACACATTATACTCTATTGCAAAATTATACAATGTTTCGTTAGATGACTTATGTAAGGCAAATAATATCTCAAACTCTTTTCCAATAAAAGTTGGACAAAAATTAAATCTTCCCAATCATTAATAAGATGTTTAAGCCTTTTTATTCGTTATTGTTATTGCTTTTTTTGGGAGTAGTTTTTGTGTTGTTTTCCTTTTTACCTTCCAAATTAACTATCGCTTCGATAGAAATTAAAATACCGAAAATTAGCTTAAGTTTCACTATTGATGATGAAAACCTTAGCAAGAAAGCAAAAGTTCTGATTGAGCAATTGGCAAAAGAAGACTCTTTGTCGCTTCAAGATACGTTGAAAAACAAAAGAGATACAGTTCTACCCGTAAAAGAACAAATTGCTTATGCCGATAGTAGTTATTCCGCTTTGGATGCATTTTTTAATGCAATCGAAAACGATAAGAAAATTCATGTATTACATTATGGCGATAGTCAGATTGAAGGTGATCGCATTTCGGGATATTTAAGGCAGCATTTGCAAACCGATTTTGGTGGAAGTGGAGCAGGATTTATTATTCCTGTTCAGGTTAATGGTATTGAGCAAGCAATAAAAGTTGAAAATAAGGGTGATTGGAAGAGATATACGCTTTTTGGAAACAGAAACAAGAAAGTGAAGCACCGCAAATATGGACCCTTGTTGCAATTTGTTCGTTATGCACCCATCATAGATTCTTTGTCGAACGATAGCTTGGTTTACGAGGCATCGTTAACTTTTAAGCCCAATACAGGAGCTTATGGCTCTAATTTTAGGTTTAATATGGTAAAGTTGTGCTATGGCAATTTGAAAAGGCCTGTTTTGGTTCAGTTATACGATGGCGATACTTTTTTGACCATGAAAACGTTAAACCCAACGTTGGTTGAGCAAATAGAAGTCTTTGAGTTGAATCAACAACCTAAAGAGCTGGTAATAGAATTTATTGGCAAAGACAGTCCCGATATTTACGGTTTGAGTTTTGAGTCTTCGCAAGGCATTTGGGTAGATAACGTCCCCATGCGAGGGAGTTCCGGAACCGATATTGCAGCATCGGCATTAGGGCATATTTCTGCTTTATATAAAAATTTAAATGTAAAATTATTGATATATCAATTTGGCGTAAATGTAGTGCCTTATATAACAGAAAGTTATGATTATTATGAGCAGTGGGTTTATCAACAATTACGATTTTTAAAACAAGCCAACCCCGAAATGAGCATTTTAGTGGTAGGTGTGTCGGATATGTCAATGAACACCGATTCAGGGCTAGTTTCGTATCCCAATATTGAAGCAATTCGAAATGCACAAAAGAAAGCTGCTTTTAAAGCAGGATGTGCTTTTTGGGATACATATCAAGCAATGGGCGGTCAAAATTCTATGCCTGTTTGGGTAAAATCGGGTCTGGCAGCTAAGGATTATACACACTTTGCCCCTCAAGGTGCATCTAAAATAGCAAGGATGCTATATAATGCACTGCACAACGATTATTTAATGTATAAAAAACGTAAAAAAGCAAACACGTGAAAGTTGTTCTCACATATGTTATTGTAATTTATTTTTCATTGTCATTGTGGGCACAGGAAGATAGTCTTTCATATCCTTTTTTGCATAGAGATAGCAATGTTTTCAAATTTTGGGGTAATCAAAGCCATTACGATAGTTTGTTTTTAAAATTTAACGATTTGCAAATTACCGGCGAGAATCAAATTCGGATTTTACATATTGGCGATTCGCATGTGCAAGCCGATATTTTTACCAATCAAATTCGTAGAAATTTTGCAAATACTTTTTTTCATCTTTTGGGACCTCCGGCCATTTCTTTCCCATATGGAATTTTAAGGTCGAATAGCCCTGTTACTGCTAAATTATCGTGCAATGGAAGTTGGAATGCCTATACGTTAGTTGGAAAATCACAAGCACAATCGTTGTTGGGATTTACGGCAATAACCCGTGATACGTGCCATTCAAAAATAATGTTTACCATTAACAAAAGAGCTATTCAAAATGTGAGTTTTAATAAAATAATGCTTTTGACGAATAGCGATAGCTCAAATGTTTTGTTAAAATCAGGCTCTGTCAAAAAAATATCGTATTCGCTTTTGAATGATACAGTGGCCATCTGGCAATATGACTTAGACAATTACCTTGATACTATTCATTTTGATATTAAATTAAAATCCGATACGATTCCTTTTGTTTTATACGGATTGGTTGCATTAAACGATGATCCCGGTATTGTTTACCATTCGTTGGGCTTAAATGGGGCAAAAGCATCTACCTATCTGAATACTTTACTGCCCGATTTTATTCACATAATGCAGTATGATTGGGTTATTATTTCGTTGGGTACGAATGATTGTTATTCCACAAAATTGGATAGCATTTCGGTCCACCAGTCATTTGAAAAGCTGGTGAGAAACATACAAGAACGAAATCCCAATGTGCCAATTTTGCTTACTACACCCATGGAACATTATCGAAAACGCAAGTATTTGAATGCGAATGTTGTGATAATGAGAGATATTTTGGTTAAAATTGCTCAAAACGAACATTGTGCATTGTGGGATTTGTATAGCGTTGCCGGTGGTTATGGAAGCATGATGCATTGGGTAAAAGCCCACCTTACTGCAGGCGATAAGCTGCATTTAAATGCAAAGGGGTATCATTTAGTTGGTAATTTGTTTTTTGAGGCTTTTATGAATACTTATTTAAATGGTTTTTTGGTTGAATGAAAGAATGGCTTATAAACATATTAACCTATCACGATAACGAACCGCTGTTGTTTACTCAACTTTATTTTTGGGGCTTTTTCGGATTAGTGTTGTTGGGTTATTCGATTTTATATAAAAAAAATTCATTGCGCAACGGTTATCTTTTTATCGTTTCGTTGTTCTTTTATTACAAATCGGGTGGTTACTTTTTTTCGTTGCTTATTCTATCGACGATCATTGATTATTCGGCCGGACTTATTATTGCCTCGACACGAAAAAAGATAAAAAGACGATTTTGGTTAATAGTTAGTTTAGTAATGAACTTGGGCTTATTGGCTTACTTTAAATATGCTTATTTTTTTACCGATATTGTTAATCAACTTTTTAATACAAACTTTGTTGTTCAAAATGTATTAGCTAAATATACTAACAGTTGGTTTGGGACTTCGTTTGATGTCTCTTCCATTATTTTGCCGGTGGGTATTTCGTTTTATACGTTTCAAACCATGAGTTATACCATTGATGTTTACAGGCGAAAACTTAAACCGGTAAAAAATATAGTTGATTTTGGTTTTTATGTAACTTTTTTTCCACAGTTAGTAGCTGGTCCCATTGTACGAGCGTCTGAGTTTATACCGCAGTTATTTCAAAAATTCCAACTTACCAAAGCCGAATTTTCGTATGCGTTGTTTTTGATATTAAATGGTTTAACGAAGAAAATGCTCATAAGCGATTATCTATCTGTCAATTTTGTGGATAGAATATTTGACAATCCATCGGCTTTTTCGGGAGTGGAGAACTTATTGGCTGTTTACGGGTATGCCATTCAAATATATTGCGATTTTAGTGGATATACTGATATTGCGATCGGTTTAGCATTAATTTTAGGATTTAGGTTGCCGGTTAACTTTAATTCTCCCTATAAAGCAACGAATATTACTGACTTTTGGAGACGTTGGCATATATCGTTAAGTAGTTGGTTAAGAGATTATTTGTATATTTCACTTGGTGGAAACCGCAAAGGTCGTTTTCGTCAGAACTTGAACCTGATGCTAACTATGCTATTGGGTGGGCTTTGGCATGGAGCAAGTATCCGGTTTATTATTTGGGGCGGAATACATGGTTTTTCGCTTATGCTTCACAAACTATTTATGAGGTTAAAGTGGAACATTCATACTCAAAATTGGCCGGGTCGATTTGTAAGCATATTTATTACTTTTAATTTAGTTTGTCTTACATGGATATTCTTTCGTGCAAGCGATATGCACAATGTCGGATTAATGTTTAAACAAATATTTTCTTCGTTTCATATAGGTGTTTTGCTCGATTTTATAAAAGCATACCCCACTGTTATTTCATTGCTTCTTATGGCATACATTATTCATTGGTTGCCATCATCGATCAAGGAATGGTACAGAGGAAAATTTATAAATACTCCGATGTGGTTAAAGATGATAATTGTAATTATAGTTGTTATAGTTCTATATCAGGCTAAATCGAGCAATATTCAACCGTTTATTTATTTTCAGTTTTAAGAAAATTGGAATGTATAAGCTACAAAATATAGCTGGCAGCTCAAACTTTTTTACTCTTCGGGATGAAGTTCTTCCGGTAAAAATTGATAGAATGTATCACCACGCAATCCCTGACGGATGGTTTCGAGAGAAATGATTTCTGCCGGAGCTATGTTGCCTAGGTTGACATTAGGTCCAAGTAAACGGACAAACCATACTTGTTGTGATTTATTAGGTGCTTCCCAAATGATTTTATCACCATCAACAGCCGAAAGAATTTTGTTTATCAATACCACATGTGCACTGCCGTTGGAACGATAAATCCCCACGTTACCGCTTTCGCGTGCTTCGGCAATTACTTTAAATGCACCGGCCTCAAGTTCTTTCTTCATCATTTTAATCCATTTTGCCGGCGAAATAATTATGCTTTCTTCTTTTGAGCCAACTTCAGAAAGAACGGTATAGTGTTTAGATAATTGATGGATATATTCACATTTTTTGTCATGTTCTAATACCATTGAACCATCCGATACTTCTACCAAATCAAGTTGATGTTCGTCCACAAATCGTCTGTATTCGTCGAACATATTACGTATTAAAAAAGCTTCGAAAAGTGTTCCTCCA
Organism: Bacteroidales bacterium; assembly: GCA_035371305.1. GTDB lineage: Bacteria > Bacteroidota > Bacteroidia > Bacteroidales > GWA2-32-17 > Ch61. Next base: position 191 of record DAOOWN010000110.1, on the reverse strand, counting down.
AAATAGGTGCGAATTCCACACGATTTATAGATTTTTATTTTTTCTTTGATATTTTTGGATACGAGTGAAGTGCCAAAACCAAATTTAACGAAATCGATATACTCGCCACCAACTTCGCAAAGATTTGCTGCTTCTTGGGTGCTTAACCCTTTGTCCATAACCATGGCAAGTCCTTTATCTCTGGGTTTTTG
>DAOOWN010000109.1:0-7921 GCA_035371305.1 Bacteroidales bacterium | reverse complement strand
TTAGAAAAAAAAATATATATTTGCATCGAATTTTAAAAACAAATAAATATGAAAAAACTTTTTATTATTTCAATTGTTGCAATTTTTGCACTTAGTTCATGCGGTAAATACGAAGAAGGTCCGGCATTTAGCCTTGCATCAAAAAAATCGAGAGTAGTAAATACTTGGGTGCTTGACAAAGAATTTGTAAATGGGAATGAACAGACATTAACAGCCGATGATAAAGATGATTACACCGAATATACAAAAGATGGTAAAATGAAAGTAACCGAGGTTAGCGGAAGTCAATCAACAACAATAGAGGGGACATGGGAATTTGACGACAGCAAAGAACATTTAGTTACAAAATTTACTTACACCTATCTAGGTCAATCAACAACTTCTTCTACTTCATACAAAATTTTACGCTTAAAAAGCAACGAAATGTGGTTAGAAGAAGTTGACGGCGGCGATACATACAAATATTATTACGTATCAAAATAATACTATTATAACGTTATCAAACGAAGGCTGTTAATAATTTAACAGCCTTTTTTTGTTTTTTCCTTTGTATAAGAAAAAAAATACTTAATTTTATGCCCAACTTTTAAGATTAAAGAAATACTATACAGCATGAAAAAAGGAATTATTTTTATTTTATTGCTTATAGCTGCGGAACTGGCTTTCCCACAAGCTAAAGAATATCAAAAAGGCGAAGAAGCTTTTATGTACGAAGAATATTGGACAGCCATAGAGCATTTTAGAGTTGCTTATGCAAAATATACCGATCCTGTAAAAAAAGCAGAATTGGTTTTTAAAATTGGTGTTTGCTATCGAAATTTGCACGAGTCGAAAGAAGCAGAATTGTGGTTTAAAAAAGCCATAAAAGTAAAGTATCCTGACCCCTTGGCTGTTTTATATTATGCCGATGCACTAAAAATGAACGGTTCATTTGAAGAAGCTATTGTTGAATATCAAAATTACGGGAAATTAGTTCCGGGCGACAAAAGAGCTGAATTAGGTGTAAAATCATGTCAGCTTGCTGCAAAATGGATTGCAAAACCTACGCGATATGCTGTTGAAAATATGGCTTTCTTTAATTCAAAAGACCAAGATTTTAGCCCTGTTTATGCAAAAAAAGATTACAAAGTTTTATATTTTACTTCTAACAGATCGGGTTCTGCCGGAGATCAGATTCATGCTCGTACCGGTGCCGGATTTATGGATTTGTGGGAAACTTCGGTAGATAGAAAAGGAAAATGGAGCGAACCAAAACCGGTTGAAGGAGCTATCAATACTCCCGATGACGAAGGTGCATCTTCACTTAATCCAAAAGGTAATACCTTATATTTCACACGTTGTGCCGTTAATAAAAAAATGATCTTGGGATGTAAAATATATGCTGCCGAACGCAAAGGTGTAAACTGGGATGTTCCGGTAGAAATTACAGTAAAAGGAGCCGTTGATAGTACTACGCTCGGGCACCCTTCTATTTCTGAGGACGAAACAAAACTTTATTTTTCTGCTGACTTGCCAGGCGGCTATGGAAGTCGTGATATTTGGATGATTAAAAGAGATAAAAAAAGTGCTCCATGGAACCCTGAACCGATTAATTTAGGTCCCGAAATTAATACTCCCGGCTACGAAGCATTTCCATATATTCGGAATAATGGTAAACTCTATTTTTCAAGCGATTATCATGTTGGAATGGGGGGCTTAGACATTTTTGAAGCAACTCCCGATGCTAAAACCGGTAAATATAAAGTAGTAAATCTTAAGTATCCCATCAATTCAAATGCAGACGATTTTGGAATTGTTTTCGAAGGCGAATCCGAACGCGGATTTTTCTCATCAAATCGTAAAGGAGGCAAAGGTGGTGACGATATTTATATGTTCTATTTACCACCGCTAGAATTTACACTTAAAGGCTTTATTAAAGATTGTAAAACTGATGAGCCTGTTGTTGGTGCAAAGCTTACACTTAAAGGAAGCGATGGTACTACCGTAGAGGGTGTCAGCGAAGCAGATGGTTCCTATAAATTTACTTTAAATGCAAATACCGATTATCAAATATTGGCTTCTAAAGAAAAATTCTTAAATGGAAATGCCGGTGAATCAACAAAAGGATTAGAAGAAAATAAAGAATTTAATGTAGATATTTGCTTAGAAAGTGTTAAAGAACCCATTGAACTTCCCAATATCGAGTACGATTTAGGAAAATGGGATTTACGTCCCGAATCAATGGTTTCGCTCGATAAACTTGTAGAAACATTGAACAATAACCCAAACATTGTAATTGAATTAGGCTCCCATACCGACTTCCGTTCCGACGATAAATATAATTTGGAACTCTCTCAAAAACGTGCACAATCAGTTGTTAATTACTTGATTGAAAAAGGTATTGAGCCAGAACGTTTAATTGCAAAAGGTTATGGTGAAAGTACGCCTAAAAAAGTTGATAAAAAAATGGCAGAACGCTACCCCGGATTCTTACAAGAAGGTCAAATTTTAACAGAGAAATTTATAAAATCGTTGTCAACTGTAGAAGAACAGGAAGTATGCCATCAGTATAACCGAAGAACTGAGTTTAAAGTTATTCGCGAAGACTTTGTTTCTAAAAAACAAAATACTACCTTGCCACAAAACCTTCCGACACCCCCTTCAAACGAAGAAAATAACCAAGATAACGAGTAGCTTTACATAAATATTTTAAACGTTCCGGTTAAAATCCGGAACGTTTTTTTTATATAAAAAAATAAAAAAATGAATATAGGAAAATACGATAAAAGAGGTGTCAGTTCTCAAAAAGAAGACGTACATGCAGCAATAAAAAATATTGATAAAGGGCTGTTTCCAAATGCTTTTTGTAAAATTTTGCCCGATTTTATTTCCAACGATTCTGATAAAGCTCTAATCATGCATGCAGACGGTGCAGGAACAAAATCGGCTTTAGCATATATTTATTGGAAAGAAACCGGCGATATATCCGTTTGGAAAGGGATTGCGCAGGATGCCCTTATTATGAATTTAGACGATTTACTTTGTGTTGGTTCTACCGGACCTTTTTTAGTTTCTTCAACCATTGGCAGAAATAAGCATTTGATAAGCGGTGAAGTAATAGCTGCAATTATCAATGGTTTTAATGAAATAATTGCTGAGTTAAACGAATTTGGAGTACAAGCCCGGCTTGCCGGTGGCGAAACAGCAGATGTGGGCGATTTAGTGAAAACAATTATTGTTGACTCTACTGTATTTGCTAGCATGGAACGTTCAAAAATAATCGAAAACAATATACGCCCAAATAATGTTATCGTTGGATTTGCTTCGTTCGGAAAAGCAACCTATGAAAAAGAATATAATAGCGGTATCGGTAGTAATGGACTTACTTTTGCCCGCCATGAGGTCTTTTCAAAAGAATACGCTCAAAAATACCCCGAAACCTTCGATCATCATATTGAACATGATTTTGTTTATTCAGGTAAATATAAAGTAGAAGATAAATATGCTGAATCGCCCATGAATGTAGGTAAAATGGTCTTGTCACCCACTCGAAGCTACGCTCCCATGATGATTGAAATTTTAAACAAATACAGAAATCAAATAAACGGAATAATTCACTGTACCGGTGGTGGGCAAACAAAAGTTATGCATTTTATCGATCATATACATGTTGTCAAAAACAATTTATTCGATTTGCCTCCTGTATTTAAAATGATTCAAGAAGTGTCGAATGCCGACTTAAAAGAAATGTTCAGTGTATTTAATATGGGACATCGATTAGAAATTTATACTTCTGAAACGGTAGCCAAAGAATTAATCGATATAGCACGTTCATATAATATTGAGGCTAAAATAATAGGTTATTGTGAGGCTTCTGAACGTAAAAAGTTAACGATAAAAACAAAAAATAAGGTGTTAGAATATAATTAATTAAGGTATGGCAGAAAATATTATTCTCGAAAAACTTCAAGGAATTCAATCAAAATTTTCAGAAATTGGTGAGCAGCTTACCAATCCGGATGTAATTTCGGATATGAAGCGATATGTGGCGTTGAACAAGGAATATAAAGCTATGGAGCCGATTGTAAATGCCTACAAAGAATACAAAAATGTATTGAGTAATATTGACGAAGCTCGCTCCATATTAGCAAACGAAAAAGACGAGGAAATGCGTGAGATGGCAAAAATGGAGTTGGAAAGCATGACAAAGCGTCAAGAAGAATTAGAATCCGAAATTAAAATATTGCTCTTACCTAAAGACCCTCAGGATTTGAAAAATGCAATGGTCGAAATACGAGCCGGTACAGGTGGTGATGAAGCCTCCATTTTTGCAGGTGATTTATTTAGAATGTACACAAAATATTGCGAAAATAAACATTGGAAAATTGAAGTTAATAGCTTTACCGAAGGTACGGTGGGTGGATACAAAGAAATTATTTTTAAGGTGGTGGGCGAAGGTGTTTATGGTATTTTAAAATTTGAGTCGGGTGTTCACCGTGTACAACGTGTTCCGCAAACAGAAACACAGGGTAGGGTGCACACCTCTGCAGCAACTGTTGCAGTATTTCCAGAAGCAGATGAGTTTGATGTAACCATCAATCCAAACGATATTCGCAAGGATACGTTCTGCTCAAGCGGACCCGGAGGACAATCTGTAAATACAACATATTCGGCTGTGCGTTTAACACACATTCCAACCGGTATTGTGGTTAGCATACAAGACGAAAAATCGCAAATAAAAAACTACGAAAAAGCATTAAACGAATTACGTACGCGTATTTACAATTTAGAGTATCAAAAATATTTGGATTCCATTTCGGCAAAAAGAAAAACCATGGTTTCAACCGGCGACCGCTCTGCAAAGATCAGAACGTATAACTATCCACAAAATAGAATTACCGACCATCGAATAAACCTAACATTATATAATTTAGACGTAGTTTTAAATGGCGATTTGGACGAGTTGATTAATCAACTTCAGGTAGCCGAAAATGCTGAAAAACTTAACGAAACGGAACAATTTTAAAGAAATGAAACTGAACAATATTATATCCGAAATCAAAAGAAAACAGAGTTTTTTGTGTGTTGGACTCGATACTGATATAACAAAAATCCCGTCTGTATTAAAAACTGAACACGATGCTGTTTTTGCATTTAATAAAGCAATCATAGATGCTACAGCCGAATATTCTATTGCATACAAGCCCAATTTAGCTTTTTACGAAGCATTGGGATTAAAGGGCTGGCAAAGCTTGGAAAAAACGGTTTTTTACATAAAAGAAAGATTTCCCGAAATATTTATCATTGCCGATGCTAAGCGTGGAGATATTGGTAATACTTCAACTCAATATGCAAAAGCTTTTTTCGAAACATTGCCCTTTGATGCCATTACGGTTGCGCCATATATGGGGAGCGATAGCGTTAGTCCCTTCTTGAAATTTGACGATAAATTTGTTATCTTACTTGCATTGACCTCTAATGCAGGTGCCAACGATTTTCAATATTTCAAACAAAACAATGAACATTTGTTTGAAAAAGTAATGGTCGAATCGCAAAAATGGGCAGGAAAAGAAAAAATGATGTATGTGGTTGGAGCCACGAGAGCAGAAATGCTCGTTCAGATTCGTCAGATAGTACCCGAACATTTTCTTTTGGTACCGGGTGTTGGAGCACAAGGCGGAAGTTTGCACGATGTGGCAAAATACGGAATGACCAATGATGGTGGATTAATTGTAAATTCTTCGAGAGCAATTTTATATGCAAGCCCGGATTCCGATTTTGATATAAAAGCAGCAAGCGAAGCGAAACAAGTTCAAGAAGAAATGCGTAAACTGTTGTTAGAAAAAAAAGTTATTTAAATGAACGAGGATTTTCTTCAATTTCTATGGCAATACAGGCTCTTTAACGAACAAGAGTTAGCTTCGGAAAAGGGAGAAAACATTAAAATATTAAATATTGGAACAAAAAATTCTGATGCCGGACCCGATTTTTTCAATGCCCGTATTCTGTATAATGAAATTGAATGGGCAGGAAATATCGAAATTCACAACAATGCATCGGATTGGAATAAGCACAAACACCACCAAGACGAAACTTACGACAATGTTATTCTACATGTAGTATGGAACATTGACTGCGAGGTTTACACCTCTAAAAACAGGCCGGTACTTACCATTAAACTCCCTGTTTTAGATAAAACAAAGGCGGAATATTTGAACCTATACGAAAATCATAAATTGATTGCTTGCAGCGAAAAACTTAAAAATATAAATTTGCCAATTACTACCTATTTGACATCTCTATCTATTGCAAGACTGGAAAAAAAAGCATCATTTATTTATTTTGAATTAAAAGAAAGTAATTACAACTGGGAAGAAACCTGGTACAGGATATTGGCATATAGTTATGGTTTAAAAGTAAATGCCCAAGCATTTTTAATGTTGGCCAAAAGTATTCCACTATCCATTATTCAAAAAAACGTAGGAAACTTATTGACCATCGAAGCCTTATTTTTTGGACAATCAGGCTTGCTCCCAAAGGAATCTTCGGATCATTATGTAACGTCATTAATCAATGAGTATAAATATTTACAGTCCAAATACAATTTAACTCCACTCAATTCAACGGTTTGGAAGTTTTCAAAAATTCATCCGCCATCGTATCCCACCATGCGAATTGCTCAATGGGCGGCTTTTATGAACAAAAATGCAAATGCCATAACCGACTTTCTGAAGGTTCAATCATTAAAAAAACTAATGGACATGTTTAGTTGCAAGCCTTCACCGTATTGGAATGAACATTATACTTTCATCGCCAAAACGAAGAATGCTAAAATGAATGTGGGCAAGGGATTTATTAATATTATTTTAATCAATAGTTTTTTCCCTTTTGCCTTTGTATATAGCAGGGAACGATTAAATAGTCAGCTGAACGATTGGATTTTAGATATGCTGGAAGAAATGCCGGCCGAAAAAAATTCTATTTTAAAAGAATGGTCTGTTGCGGGCATTATACCACAGAATGCTTTTCAGTCGCAAGCATTGATTCATTTATATGAAAATTATTGTAAACCTCGTTTTTGTCTTCGTTGCAACATAGGTACTTACATTCTTTTACAAACAAAAGAATTATTTTAAGATGAATTTCAAGAGGTTGATTCGTTGGATTTTAATTGTGTTGTTGGTTATTTTAACTGGAATAATAGGTTATAAAATTATAGAAGGATATTCGTGGATTGACAGCTTTTATATGACCATTATTACAGTAGGAACTGTAGGTTTTAAAGAAGTTCAGCCTTTATCTGATACCGGAAAAATATTTACCTCGTTGCTCATTATTTTTAGCCTTATTTCAATGGGGTTATTTGTTACCGCTTTGACAAAATACCTGCTTGAAGGCTATTTTAGTATTTACTTTACAGAAAAAAAATACCTAAAAATGATAACCAATTTACAAAATCATGTAATTGTATGCGGCTATGGACGTAATGGGCGTGAGACAGTTCAGGAACTATTGAACAATCACGAAAAAGTGGTCGTAATAGAAAAATTCCCTCCCAAAAACGAAGATTTAAAGTTAGATGGCTTGTTTTTTATTGAAGGCGACGCCACCGAAGAAGAAACACTCGTCAAAGCAAATATTAAAAACGCAAGAGCCATTATTACGGCTATGCCAAACGACGCCGACAATTTGTATGTGATTCTTTCGGCACGCGAGCTTAATAAAGGAATTTTAATCGTTAGCCGTGCCAGCGACGAACACGCCATAAAAAAGCTAAAACATGCCGGAGCAAAAAATGTTATTTTGCCGGATAAAATTGGTGGAATTAGAATGGCTAAACTCGTTTTTCAGCCAAATGTAGTTGACTTTGTTGAGCAAATTTTACAACTAAATGTTTAGTTTCACCACGTTGTTAATGGAAAAACGTCTCCCCCTTCCTTTG
>DAOOWN010000108.1:0-8158 GCA_035371305.1 Bacteroidales bacterium | reverse complement strand
TTCCTTTGCTTTTTCGTGACTTTTTGCTTCTGCATAAAGGCGAATAATGGGCTCGGTATTCGAAGGTCGAATATGTACCCAACCTTCTGCAAAATCGAGTCGAAGCCCGTCTAAAGTAGATTTTGCCAGATATGGTATGGTTTGCTCAAGCTTTTCTCGGATGGTTTTAATGTCAATTCCGGCTTGTAAATCTATTTTATTTTTAACCATATAATACTGAGGGAAAGAGGCTTTTAATTGGGTCATGGTTGTGTTTTTCTCCACAAAGTAGCTAAGGAACAATGCTACGCCCACCAAAGCATCGCGTCCGTAATGAAGTTCGGGATAAATAACCCCACCATTGCCCTCTCCGCCAATTACTGCGTTTTTTTCTTTCATCATTTGTACAACATTTACTTCACCTACCGCCGAATGGAAACACGAGCAACCATGTTGTGCAGAAACGTCATCCAATGCACGCGAAGAGCTTAAATTTGATACAGTAGTGCCGGGTGTTTTAGACAGTACATAATCGGCTACGGCAACAAGTGTATATTCTTCGCCAAACATAGAACCATCTTCGCAAATAAAAGCAAGGCGATCAACATCCGGATCTACCACAATACCTAAATCGGCTTTGTTTCGCACAACGGCTTCTTTTATCTGGCTTAAATGTTCATCAAGAGGTTCGGGGTTATGAGCAAAATGTCCGTTGGCATCACCATTAAGCACAATCACATTTTCTACTCCCAGCTGTTCGAGCAATGCCGGAATGGCCATCGCTCCTACCGAATTAATCGCATCAACCACAATGTTGAGCTTACGCTTTTTAATTTCAGCTACTTTTACCAACGGTAGTTGCAATGTTTTTTCGATATGATGCAACAAATAATCTTTTTGTAATACCTGACCCAGTTTATCTACCGTAGCAAAATCAAAGGATTGTTGTTCACTCATTTCTAATATTTTGCTTCCTTCCGTAGCGTTTAAAAATTCACCCTGCCGGTTGAGCAATTTTAGTGCATTCCATTGTGCGGGGTTATGGCTTGCCGTAACGATGATACCACCATCGGCTTGTTCGCCCACTACTGCCATTTCGGTGGTGGGAGTGGTGGCTAATCCAATATCTACAACATCTGCTCCATAGGCTACAAGGGTGTTGACGATGAGGTTTTTTACCATTTCGCCCGATATACGAGCATCACGTCCCACGACAACTTTTATTTTTTCCTTGTTTACCGATTGCTTACACCACATTGCAAACGAAGCAGCAAAAAGAACAGTATCAACAGGCGTGAGGTTTTCGTTGCTTTTACCTCCAATAGTTCCTCTAATTCCAGAGATTGATTTTATTAGTGTCATATTACTTAATAGTTTCTGGTGTTAATGGTCGTCTGGTTCTTAAATAAATTATATCACCGGGCTTAACATCTTGGTCTGACATGATATTATTGCGGTATCGTAATTTTTTCATTTTAACGGCATAGTATTGAGAAATAGTATAGAGTGTTTCACCTTGTTTAACGGTGTGTTTGTCTTTTCCGTATTCGGCTTTGTTGCGTTTGGGTTGAATGTATAATACTTGCCCAATGCGCAATACACTGTCTTTAGTTAAATCGTTGAATTTGTATAGTTGCTTTTCCCATAAATCAAATTCTTTGGCAATGCCCTCGAAGCTATCGTTTTGTTTTATAATGATATACAAAACATCGTTGTTTTTCTTAACTTCGTGTTTGTTGAGCTGAATATTCCAGTCTTCTGAAGCGGTTTTGCCGGTTTGGTTATTCGTCTTATTTTGGTTCGTCGTAATTTTAATATTTTCGTCGAAGTTGTAAAGTTGGAAATCTTCAATAATTTTAATAAGCAAATCGGCATATTGCGGATTGGTAGCATAGCCTGCATCTTTCAAACCCCTTGCCCAACCTTTATAATCTTTAGTTTCGAGTTGAAATAAGCCTGCGTAGCGTTTAGTGGTAGTTAAATACAAAGAATGATCGTCAAAACTTTCTTTTACCGACTTGTATTTTCTGAAGCAATCGTTGGGGTTATCGTCGTCTTTATACACTTTTTCGCCATTCCAATTCATGCCGCATTTAATGCCGAAATGGTTATTTGCTTCTTTGGCAAGCCAACTATTGCCATCGTCGCTTTCGAGGCAAGCTTGTGCCAATGTAATACTGGCCGGAATGCCGGTTTTACGCATTTCGTCAATCGCATCTTGCTTGTATTGCTCAATGTACTCAAGCCTTGTTATTCGCTTGTTTTGAGCATTTGAAATCATTAGTATGCCGAAAAACAGAAAAGTGCAAATAATCTTCATAACTTATTTTTTGACTTCAAATTTACATGAAAATTTTAAGCCTTTTTTAATTATTTGTTTTCTTTTTGATGGATTGGAAGAAAATTTATTTATAATTGTGTAAGTTTCTTAAAATTTTTATAGAAGAATTTTCTGAAAAAAGTAAGTTTTACAAAAAAAAATGCCATAAATTACATTAATTTTTTAATCGACTTTACAGATGGTAAATAACAACATGTACTTTGTCGCTTTTAATTTATATTTGGTTTTTGAAAAATTGAATAAAACTTTTAATTTTAAATTCAATTAATACTACCACTTTATGAAAAGGGAATTTTCTTTAATTAAGAAGTATTTTTTAATTATTTTTGTAATAATTAATTATTGTAATGAAATTATTGCCCAACGAAATTCACATATTCCACCTCCATACCTATGGTTAAAGGCAGACTCTGTCAATCATGAGCAAAATTATTGGGTGGATCTGAGCGGTCATAATCATCATGTATATTTCAACTCCCCTATTGATAGTGGTAAAATTAATTATCAACCGTCATTAAAGCTTGAAACGACAAACCCGTTTACTATCCCTTATCGTCCAAAGAAAAAGGATGTTATTTGTATGTTTGCTGTATATAAAGCAGATTCGGCACAACAAAGTTATAGCATCTGGTCTGTTCGGTTAGATTCGAGTAAATATATTGAAATGAACTCTCATTATGTAAGAGGCTTGTACGGAACAAATTCATATGAAGGAATCAGTAACTCACCCGTAGAAAACTTTTTCAGGCATGACTGGATAAATCAAAAAATTGATACTTTATATGCTCATTTAAACATTTGCGGAGGAGATTCTATTAAGTCTTTTAATGGATTAATCGCTGAAATTCTTTTTTACAATCGCAGCCTTTCTTTAAAAGAAATAACTCAAGTATCGACTTATCTTGCCATAAAATACGGAATCAGTTTAAGTGAGATAAATTATGTACGTTCAGATAATATTGTACTTTGGGATGTGAAAAAGAATAAGGAGTTTAATAATGAAATTGCCGGTATTGGTAAAGATATTAAGTTGCAAATTAATCAAAAACAATCGGCTGGAAATGGTGGTGAATCCATTTTAAAAATAACTGCCGGAAATCATTTTTACAATTTAAACAGACAAAATCTTTATGAAGTAAATGACGGTGATTTTTTAATCTGGAGCGATAATGGGAAGAATTTATATGATTTTAATAATGATACAACTGTAAGTGACACATCCGATATACCTTATTTAAATAATCTTAGCGAAAGAAGGTGGCTGATAAAAAGAACAGGAAATACCGCTTACACGATTCCTACCATGATTATGTTGTCGGCTCCTGAATTAGCACATGATACAACAGCTACTATTAATCTGGTTATTAGTCCATCTGCTAATACGTTGTTCCCTACTGACAGTTGTTTTATTATGGCTGCCGATAGTCTCGACAGTATGGGAAACTTTTATTTTCATTATGTACACTGGGATACCGATCATTCAGGAATGGATGCTTTTACTTTCCAGATTAATGAGGTACAACAGGATCAGCAAAGTTGTTTAAACAGAAGTTTAAATACCAATAACCCTGAAAGTGAAGGGGTTTATACTGTTAATGTTTTTCCTAACCCTTCAAGCGGATTAGTAAATGTCCATATAAATTTAACAGAACCCGGAAATGTTTCTTTAACGGTTCAGGATGAATCTGGTCGTGTTGTATATAACAATCAATTATTTAATGAGCAGGATTATTTTGAAAAAGTAAAGCTGAACTCTAAAGGAGTTTATTTCTTTAATATTGAATCGAAGGAAATGAAAAAACAAATCAAAATCGTGGTGCAATAATTAAATATCTGTAAAATATGAAAGTCAGTGTTATTTTTATTTCAATAGCTATTCTGTTTTTAGCACTTAATTTTAACCTTCCTTTAGTAAAAGATAAAAAACAACACTATATAACTACATTTACGGGAGTTCCGGTTAAAAACACCCTGAATCAAGAAGCTGATAATGTTTCGCCAACAGGAACAACGGGATTAAACTCACCTGTACTTTCCAATTCAGGTTCGGGTAAAAAGGAAAGTTATATATTGCCAACTAAAGAACAAATACTGGTTATCGGTAAAAACGCAGGCGAAAACAATGAAGTTGCCACGGCTAATGAAGTTATTTTTAATATTAACGAAGAGCTTCCGAAGCAACGCCAGGCTTATCTCGAATACGATTTATTCGGGTTTGAAGATTTTACTTGTGTCAGTCATAGTATCAACGACCTTGTTTCGATGGGAGGTAAGATTATTCGGTTGAGAAACGAGTGGACACACCAGGTAGAAAAAATTGATGCATCCGATTTAAAACAGGGAAATAACATTATCCGTTTTCATATTCCGGAGCTGGCACACTATCGCTATAAAGTTAAAAACGTAAGGATTCGTTTTGCTGAAAAAATAAATAATGGCAGGCAGATTATTGTTAACCTACCGTCTGATGCTTCACATTATGGTGAATATTTTTATCTGAACGGTTATATACAAACCAATGATACGGTGTCTTATTCGTTATTTGCCAATGAAAAACCTGTTTATGTTTTTGATAATCATTTCGACGAGATTATTTCTTTTACAAATCAGGATAATCCGGAGGTTGAATTAAAAGCTGTATTCAACGATGGTTATGTTTGTTCGGCAAAGGTAAATTTTGGCGAAAACAAGCAATATCACTTTTTATCCAACGAGTCATGGGTTGTTCCGGTTTACAGAGGAGTCATTGAACCTTTATCTGTCAATAAGTTTAATTTCAACGGAATTTCGTTATTTACGGAAGAAAACGCTGTAAAAGAGAAAAAGAGCCTGACCATCATTGGCTTGAGAAATGAAGATATGCCTATGCTTGATGCAGGTATGGTAAACGTAACTGCTAATTATAAAGGATTTCGTTGTTTACCGCACGGAGCCTTGTTTGATAAATCGGTTGATTTTCGTTTGTCTTATGATAGTACACTTATACCTAAAGGATATAGCCCGGATGATATTCGTACTTTCTTTTATAACGAAAAAACAAATAAATGGGAAATGCTAGAATTTGTAGGTATTGATAAAGAAAATAAACAGGTAATTTCTAAAACCAATCATTTTACCGATTTTATCAATGGTATTTTAAAAACGCCCGAATTACCACAGACAATGGCTTATACGCCTACTTCCATGAAAGATATGAAGTATGCAGACCCGGTGGCTCATGTTAATATAATGTCCTCTCCTTCTGCCAATAATTTGGGAACAGCCAATTTATCTTATCCTATTGATGTACCTGCCGGACGACAGGGTTTACAACCGAATCTTTCGGTAAATTATAGTAGTGACAATAATACAGGTATTCCGGGTAATGGTTGGAATATTCCTATTCCACAAATATCGGTCGAAACACGCTGGGGAGTGCCAAGATACAGCACAACCAAAGAAACTGAAGAATATCTGCTCAACGGAGAGCAGTTGGTAGAGCTTTCCATTGTAAATGGCGATACGGAAAGATTACCTTTAGTACATATGGGTGAATATAGAAACAGAACAACTTCTGGCCAGACTTTTTATTCATATCGTGTCGAAGGTGCATTTCACAGTATTATACGTCACGGAACCAATCCTGCCAACTATTGGTGGGAAGTGATTGATAAAAACGGTACAACCTATTATTACGGAAAGTATCATGATGATTTAGGTGTAAATAATGATTGCGTTGTAAATAATCCTATTAATGGAGGCATTGCACAATGGACTTTAAGTGAAGTACGGGATTTGTACGATAACTTTATAAAATATGAATATGGGATTCCAACAGATACTATGTTTTATAGTACAGATATGATACATTTCTTTTACCCGAAAAAAATAACATATACCGGCCATTCTTCCAACCCGGGTGCTTATTCTGTTGAGTTTGTAGTGCCTGATTCATATTCACCGGCAAGTGGTCAATTTTCTGCAAGGTACGGCTTTCGTCAGGCCGAAAGGGCTCCAATTCAAAAAATTCTTGTAAAATATAATAACGATTTTGTGAAGGGGTATTATTTTAAATACAAGACAGGAGCATATAATAAAGAACTGTTATGTTCCATAGTTGAATATACAGACACCGCTGCCCCTGCTTTAATTAATTCCAAAGATTGTGATGAGCTGGAAACGGATTACATACATGGTGCCAAGGCGCATGTATTTCAATATTATGAAGAAGAGGGGCTCTCTTTTCAGAACTCTCCTGTTACAGTTTTTTCACAAGAAGAAGATGAGGAATCTCTACTAAATTTTTTATTAGATCCAACAAAACGAAGTTTAGGTCGTAGCAGAACCTTTTCAAAAACTGCTGGTTCTTCCTTTTGTGTTGGTTTTGGTACAAAATCTGATAAAACAAAATCTATTGGTGCAAATTTTCATTATATGTGGGGACCTCTTGTTGATAAAAATCAATTAATAGATTTAAATGGAGACGGACTTTTAGACAAAGTTGTAAAAGATGGAAATTCTTATAAAGTATTTGAAGGACAGATAAATACAAATAAGCATTTTTCTTTTAGTTCTTCAGCATATTTAATTTATGGTTTAGATAATATAGGTAGAACCAAAAACAGTGCATGGTCAACAGGATTAGAAGCACAATGGTCGCCATTTTTTGTAAGTATATCTCGTGAATGGCATAATTCTAAAACAGATAGATATTTTATTGACATCAATGCAGATGGGTATCCCGATTTTATTGATAAAAGAAAAGTTTTTTTAAACCATGGAAGTTTATTTGAAGAAATTAGTAATAGTAACTTGTTGTCTCCTTTTGATTCTTGTTATTATACAAATTTTAGCGGATCAGTTGACAGTGTATTTAATGATTCAATAAATCTTGATGCCCAAACTTTCTCATTTCGTCGTGATCCAGTTAAAATATGGCTTTCGCCAAGAAAACAAGAAGTAAATATCTTTTTTAAGATAAAAAGAGCTTCAGTTTCTTCAAATAATAGTCTTGTGTATTACTCTATTCAATTAAATAATGAAATAATTCATATAGGGCAAATAAACACTAACGATACAAATTGGAATACATATTCCTTGAATCTTAACTTAGAACCAAAGGATATTATTTTTTTCCGTATTCATTCGTCTAATCAAACAGGTTATGATGATATAATATGGGATCCAATAATAACAATTCTTGATCAAAACATTTCAACGAAATACGATGCTAATGATAAACGAATAAATGAATTCCAATATTCTAAAGACATTGTTTTGCAAGACAAACAATATTTTATTGCTCCATATAAGGGGCATGTTCAAGTAGAAGGATTTCTAAATAGTCCTGCTCAAAGTGATAATTTACAATTAATAGTAAAGAACAATCAATCACATTTAATAGACACTATTTACCAAGATAACCAAGCTTTTAGTCGTATATTTAATTTTGATTTAAATGTAGAAGAAAATGATTCACTAGTTTTTAAGTTAATAAGTTCATGTTCAAATGTTAATTGGTCAGATATACAATTTAATGCACGGGTTTTATATAATCAAGCAGACAGTTTGCCTAATTTAACAACAGCCGACTCATTGGCTTTTTATCCTTCTTTACAGATGTCATATTATTCTTTGATCGGAGCTTTTTCAAATCCAATATATTTAACAGCAGGACAGCATAATTTAGCACCTGAATTTATTTTTCAAAATAATTATAATGCAACAGGAAATATTACTTATACTATTAAGACTAGACGAAATCTTATTGATAAAATGAATTTAACTGTGCAAAATGGAGTGATTCTTAACAACCCTGTGCTAGATATAACCTTAAACCAACCTGATACAATTTTTGCC
>DAOOWN010000107.1:0-8322 GCA_035371305.1 Bacteroidales bacterium | reverse complement strand
ATCATATGTATAAATTTCACTTATATCATTTTGCCAAGAATTATTCATCCAAAACTCATGGATAGAAGATATAAAATTTCCATCAGAGTCATATGAATATGTATTTCTATCATAATTATTCCAAATACTGTCATTCCAAAATTTAAATACATGGGTTAAAACATTATGGTCATTATCATAAGTATAAAGATTCATCTCATAATTTATCCAGCTACTATCATTCCAATTTTGGTTTAAGTATATTATTACATTCCCAAAAGAATCATATTCTCTAATAAATTTATTAATATTACACCAATTGTTATTATACCAATCTTGATAAACTATACTAATTAAGTTTCCTACTGAATCATATGTATTTGTATATAATTCAGTATTTATCCATTGATTATTTTGCCATTGCTGATAGTTTAATGTCAATAATTTACCATTTGAATTGTAGGAATATATTAAATAATTTGAATTTACCCAGAAATTATTAGAATCTATTTCATGCAATGAAGTTAACAATCTACTATTTAAATCATATGTGTTAGTTATACGATTATTTTTTTCCCAATCATTTAAATACCAATTCTCATTATAAATAACTAAAGGATTACCAATTGAATCATAAGAATAAAATGTTCTTTCAACACCAACCCAATTATTATTTTGCCAATATTCTTTCAAATAAGTCAAGCGTTTATTATTTGAGTTATAAGTATATGTATTTCTTTCTGTATTTACCCATGAATTATTATCCCAAATCTCATTAACATTTAAAAGTAAGCTATCCTGAGAATTATATGTATAAGAATACCTTTTATAATTAACCCAAGAATTGTTTTCAAAACCTTCTCGTAAATATGTTAATATATTACCATGTGAATCATATGTATAGGAATATCTTTTATTATTTGACCATCCATTGTTTTGCCAATATTGATCATAATAAACTAAAATATTCCCATTAATATCGTAAGAGTATGTAATTTTATAATAATTAACCCATGCATTATTTTGCCACTGTTCTATTGTTCTGGTTAAGACATTCCCTGATGTATCAAATGTTTGTGATAATCGTTGTAAAGGACCGAGTGTGTCATATGTAATAATCGTATCCCAATTCCATGTCTGGCTTTTTTGACCTTTATTTTTAAGCAATGTATTCATATCCAGAACCTCAGGAATGTTGGAAAATGTTTTTTCAATTCTATTTTGATTTTGGCTAAATACAGTGTTTATAATTATAAACGATGAAATTAAAAGTAAATATTTCATAACTGTAAATTTTATGTTTTTACAAAGTTATAAAATAATTTAATACAAAATAAAAATTTAACACTCTTCGCTAAAAAAGTTATCAACAATCATCACAAATCCTGAAATACCCTTGCTAAGGAGAATCCCGGAGCTTTTATGTTCAGGTCGAGAAAATAGCCAAATGGTGTTTGGAAAACTTCAAAACCAACATTTTTTAATCGTTCTTCGATGCGGTTAAAAAGCTCAATGGTAAATTCGGGAGTGGCTTTGCTTTCCGATAAATGCGCAAAAGAATGCAGCACAACTTTGTTAGAGTTATTTTTCCGGCAAATCCACTTGATGTTGTTCAAAAGTTTCTTGGTAATATCGTGTTCCGGAAGCATGTCTTTTTCTTCGGCTTGTATGAACGCCACCTGTATATCGTTAAATAGTTTCGATTCATGAACATCCGGAAAATTTTCCAATGTTTTAACTGTGGGGGTATAACCAAATTCAGTGCAATACATAAAGAGTACTTTCATAAACGATGCTTTTTGCAAAAATATGAATTACTTTTGTACAATTTTTAAGATGTATGATAAAAATACTAAACATAGTTGGAGCCCGTCCGCAGATTATAAAGGCTGCCGCTTTGAGCAGGGCTATCAGAAACCATTTTTCGGCCGATATTGAAGATATTATTGTGCATACCGGACAACATTACGATTACAATATGTCGCAGGTGTTTTTCGAAGAACTGGAAATCCCCAAGCCACATATCAATATGAATGTCGGAAGCGGGACCCATGCCAGTCAAACTGCACAAATCATGATTAAGACCGAAGAGATTCTTCAGTCCGAAAAGCCTGATGTAATTGTGGTTTATGGTGATACAAACAGCACTCTTGCTGTTTCGGTCGAAGCTGCTAAAATGCATTTTCCCGTTGCTCATATCGAGGCAGGGCTGCGTTCGTTCAATAAAAAGATGCCCGAAGAAATCAATCGGATTACGTGCGACCATGTTTCTACCCTTTTATTTGCACCTACACAAACTGCTATGCATAACCTTAGAAATGAAGGTTTTAATCTGGAAACCAAACCTGCTTTTCATATTGACAACCCGGGTGTGTTTATGAGCGGCGACATTATGTTCGATAATGCCATGTATTTCAAAAACAAAGCAAACAAACACCGCGTACTTGAAAATATGAACGGTGACGTTGCTTTGGTAACCATCCACCGCGAACAGAACACCGATAATGTAGATAATCTGAAACAAATTGCTGATTTGCTGATACAAATTGCCGATGAGCAGAAAATAAACATTGTGTTTCCCATTCACCCACGTACCGTGAAAGCATTGTCTGCACATTTGCCCGAAATTAAGAGTATTTTGGATAAACATTCGCTTATACACCTGATTGAGCCGGTTTCGTATCTGGAGATTCTTGCTTTGTTGCAGGAATGTAACATCGTGATGACTGATTCGGGCGGTTTGCAAAAAGAAGCTTATTTTATGCAGAAACCCTGCGTTATTTTACGCACCGAAACCGAATGGGTTGAAATTGTAGAGCAGGGAGCGGGGAGCGTAACCGACATTAACCCTGTAAAAGTAAAAGAAGCAGTTCAGTATTTTATTCAACATGCTTCTACTATAAAATATGCTCCTGTTTTTGGCGATGGCCACGCTGCTGAGTTTATTTGCAAAAAGCTGAATGAAATTTTTTAATAAATGAAAATAGTAAGCGTTTAAATTCAAATGGTTATTTTTTAACTATTTATCTTCAATTATTTCAAATTTATCATTGTTTTTAATAAAATTAATATTTTCTTTCATTATTTCTATTAACACAGGAATATTAATATCTGAAAGTTTTTTTATATAAATACAAGATTTACCCATTTTAAACTTACCTAAATTTTTCAATAATGAAGTCTCCTGACCCATATTAACATAAAGAGAAATTGCTGACTTTCTTGGAGAAAATCCTATATAAAACCAATTTCCCTTTTGACTGCTCCTTTTAGACTTATAGAAGTAATTGCCAAAACCTATAATGGATGATCCCCAAATTTTTGGATCTTCATTTATTATCGATTTCATTATATTTATAAGCTCAATGCTATCATTGCGTTTTTGTTCGTCAGGAACAAATTCATTTAAAAAATCCTCAAATTTCTGGTTTGATGGTTTTGTCTTAATTTCTGTCATAAGAAAATAAATAAAACATTTACAAATTTAAAACTTTTAATTGAATAGTAATTTTTTTTCAAAAAAAAAGCTGCCTTTTTGAGACAGCTTCTTTTTATTTTGTTCACACTTACCAAATTTTTAAGCGTTCTTCGGGTTTTACATAGCGTTTATCGGTTGGTTTAATATTAAATGCGGTGTTGAAGTCTTCGAAATGATAAATAGGAACATTTACACGAACTTCAGCAGGGGAGTGTACGTCTTCTTTCAGGCGGCGTTGTAATTCCTGTAAACGGATATTCTGTCTCCATACATTGGCATATGAAAGATAGAAGCGTTGGATAGGAGTGAATCCGTCAATTGGTTGTTCATCGCCTTTTAAGGTTTTCTTCAGAGCATCCATCGATAAACTTAAGCCACCCATATCGGCAATGTTTTCGCCCATGGTCAACTGGCCGTTTACGCTTAATGAATCGTTTATTTTATAAGCTTCGTAAACCGGTATCAGTTTTTCAGTTTTTGCTTTAAAGTTTTCAGCATCCTTTTCGTTCCACCATTCGTTCAGGTTTCCGTTTTTGTCATATTGGCGTCCCTGATCGTCGAAACCGTGAGTCATTTCGTGTCCGATAACTGCACCGATTGCACCATAATTTACAGCATCATCAGCTTTTGCATTGAAGAATGGAGGTTGTAAAATAGCAGCCGGGAATACAATTTCATTCATATTGGGGCTGTAATAAGCATTCACAGTTTGTGGAAACATATCCCATTTCTGACGATCAACCGGTTTGTCAATTTGCGAAAGCATATAATCAACATCAAAGCGTTGTGCTGCCAATACATTTAAAACAAATGGCTGTTCTTTTACTTCAACGGCTGTGTAATCTCTCCATTTGTCGGGGTAACCGATTTTTAAATTCATGGCATCGAGTTTTTCTACAGCTTTTTGTTTGGTTTCGTCGGTCATCCAGTCAAGTTTTTGGATATGTTCGCGGAACGAAGCTTTCAGATTTTTAACTAATTCGAGCATACGTGTTTTGGATTCCTCAGGGAAATATTTTTGTACATATAATTTTCCTACGGCCTCGCCTAACATATTGCTTGTCATTTCAACAATTTTTTTCCAACGATCTTTCATTTTTGTTTTACCTGAAAGCACAGTACCGTAAAAATCGAAACTTGTTTTTTCAATATCTTTATTCAAATACGAAGCACAATCGTTTATTAAATGGAAGGTAAAATATTGTTTCCATTGATCCATCGGAATGGATTTATACATTTTGCCTAATTCGGTAAAGAATACGGGTTGACCAACATTTAACGACTTAATATCACTTTTACCTAAAGCTGTAAAATATTCGTTCCAGTTAAAATTTGGGGTCATTTTTTGAAGTTCTTCAACTGTCATTTTATTGTATAGTTTCTGAGGATCACGCATATCAACGCGTGTCATAGAAGCTTTGGCAAGTTGTGTTTCAATGTTGAAAATATTTTTGGCAATTTTTTCAACCTGATCTTCAGGATAAAGTTTTACCACTTTCAACATATTTACAATATATTTTTGATATTCAGTGCGTAACATTTTCGACACTTCATCATCGCTGGTATAATAATCTCTGTCGGGTAAGCCTAAACCTCCTTGAAATAGTTGTGCTATAACCATTTCACTGTTTTTCTCATCTTGACCTGCATATAAATAAAAAGGAGAAAAAACGCTGTTGTGGTGCATTTTACCAAGAAAAGCGGCAAATTCTTTGTAATCTTTTAACTGGTTAATCTGATCAAAATAGGGCTTTAATGGTTCGATACCGTTTTTTTCTACAGCAACCGTATCCATTCCTGAATTATAAAAATATAAGATTTTTTTCTGTTCGTCATTCAGATCGTTTTTCTTAGTAAGCTCGTCAAACATATCTTTGAGCATTTGTGTGTTATGCTCGTCAATCTGGTTAAAAGCACCATAAGTAGAGTATATATCGGGTATCGGATTATTTTTTTTCCACCCGCCTATGGCGTACATGTAGAAATTATCACCCGGTTTGAAGGTAGTATCCATATTGGCTAAATCAATACCTTCCTTTTTTTCATTGCTGGAGTTGTTTAACGAACAACCTCCTAGTAATAAGCTGCTTAAAGCTAAAACTGACATAAAATTTGTTATTTTTTTCATATAAATCTAAAAATTTGGTTCAAAAATAATGAATCTATGACGAAAAAAAGCATATATAGTTACAATTTGATTAATTCATTAATTTATTTTAACTTTGAAGAAAAAAAGTTATGAAGAAATTTGTATTTTATTCTTTTTTAATCAGTCTGGTAGCTATACTTTCCTGTACAAAAGAAAATGGACTTTCTGAAGAAGAAATCATCCAAGGATTAAAAGAAGCGTTAAAAGTAGGAACTGATACATCTTCGGCAAATTTGCATAAAACTGACGGATATTATGGCGATGCCATCGTAAAAATATTGCTTCCTCCCGATGCTCATGGCGTATTGGAACATCAGAATGATCCGCTTTTGCAAGCAGCAGGAATAGATCAGAAAATTGAACAGTTGGTTCTTTCACTGAATCGTTCGGCCGAAGATGCCGCCATTGAAGCAAAACCAATATTTGTAGATGCTATTACCACGATGAGCATTAGCGATGCCGCTTCTATTTTGCACGGAACTGACTCCGCTGCAACTCTATATCTAAAAGCTAAAACGCGTTCAAGCTTATTCAACGTTTTTATTCCGAAGTTGCAAGTTTCACTTAATAAACCCTTGGTAGCAGGCATGTCGGCTTATGAAGCTTGGGAACAGCTTAAATCAGTTTATAATCCCTTGTGCAATCCGTTAACCGGATGGCAACCCATAACCAGCAATTTAGATACCTTTGCTACAAATAAAGGACTGGACGGTTTGTTTATAAAAATAGCCGAACAAGAAAAACTTATCAGACATAATGTTTCTTATCAGGTAAGTGATATTTTAAGAAAAGTTTTTGGAGAATAAGAATAAGCTTTTTTGCCTTTAATAAGATTTTCTTATTACTTTGCGTAAATTTTTAGTGCATGACGTTTTTTTATTGGCTTCGTGAAAAAATTTCGAATCGATTATCACTTTTGCATAAACCTATTATGCGAACAGGTTATCAACAAAATGGGAAATGGCTTAAAAATGTTAGAATCAGCAATACAACATTTATCAATGCAAAAGAAAAGCTGGTTTTAGGCGATCATGTATTTATTGGACATTATAATTTTATCGAAGCGAGTAATGGTTTAACCATTGAAGAGGGATGCCAGATTACAAATTACGTGAGCATTACGACTCATTCCAGTCATATTTCCATTCGCTTATATGGCGATGAGTATTCCAATTTTCAAGATTTAACAGGTTATATTAAAGGACCGGTAACGATTGGAAAGTACTCTTATATTGGCCCACATACGGTTATTATGCCAAATACAAAAATTGGAAAAGGAAGTGTTGTAGCTGCTTTTAGTTATGTGAAAGGCGATTTTCCCGATTTTTCGATTATTGCAGGAAATCCGGCTAAAGTAATCGGTGATACGCGACAATTAGATGAACCATATTTAAAAGAAAACCATCAATTAAGAACATTCTATGATAAATGGGTAAGCCAAAAATAGATATGAAGCGATATTTGGCCTCACCTTTTATAAAAAGCGTTATTACCATTTTTACGGGTGGAGCGATAGCCCAGGTGATTCCATTTATAGTAGAACCTATTCTTACGCGAATATATTCTCCTGAAGAGTTTGCTCTTTTTGCTCAATTTGTCAGCTTTACAACCCTATTTACCATCGTTGCTACAGCCAGATATGAACTGGCAATCATGCTTCCCAAAACAGAAAGAAAATCAATCAATGTATTTGCGTTATCGCTCATCTTTTCAATGGTTATTACGATTATTTCATTTCTAACTGTTTTACTATTCAGGTTTCCGATAGCTCATTTTTTGAAAAACGAAAAACTCAGTATATTTCTGTGGTTAACTCCCATTGCTGTTCTATTTGCCGGTTTATACCAGGCTTTAAATTACTGGTCGCTACGAAATAAGCGATTTGGATTAATCAGTATTTCGCGTATTGTTCAAACAACCATTAATTCAGGTGGAAATATTTTATTTGGTTTGCTTAAATGGGGAAGTAAAGGACTTATCGTTGCTTTTATTATTGGACAATTTACTTCATTTTTTTCATTTCTAGGAAAATTTTTCCGTTCCGATAAACGAACAGTTAAGCTTATCAACAAAAAAGAAATGAAAGAGATGGCAACGCATTACTCAGATTTTCCAAAAATCAACAGCCTTCATGCTTTTACCGATATACTTCAACAGAGCCTTGTAATTTTTCTTTTAAGCTACTTTTTTACATCAGACGATGTTGGTTACTATTCACGTACATTTAGACTCCTGATTGCACCCATATCATTAATCGGTTCATCGGTTGGACAGGTTTTTTTTCAACGAGCTTCGAGCGAATATGCACAAGGTAAAAACATCAGAGAGTTTGTAGTGAAAAATCTGAAAATGATGCTTTGGGTTGCTATTCCTTTTCTTATTATTATTTCAATATTTGCTCCTCATATTTTTGGCTGGTTTCTCGGAAAAGGCTGGGAACAGGCAGGATTTTATGCCAGATATATATCGCTCTGGCTTACCATGAGTATCATTATTAGTCCCATTAGCACGATTCCGCTTATTGTGGGTAAACAAAAACAGGCATTTTTATTAAGTTTATTAGGTAATTCGCTGATTATTTTATCGGTATGGACAGGAGGATACTTTTTTAAGGATATTAAAATAAGCCTTATGCTTATCAGTTCTTCTATGTTTATTTATTTTTCATTTGTTTTGTATTGGTTTGTAAAAATATCGGAAAGAAAGCAATGAAACG
>DAOOWN010000106.1:0-8421 GCA_035371305.1 Bacteroidales bacterium | reverse complement strand
GACCACTGGACAAATCTTCGCAATTGTGCCTATCTCCAAGAATTTGAAAAAGAGAAGATTGTTTACCCTGAGACAACTTTAAAATCTTCCTTTTTTCTAGATGAAAGAAATCATTATATAGATAAAACTGGATTTATTTTAATTTATAAAAATCCAAAATATTTAATTTCAATTTTCAATTCATTATTTTTTCAATGGACATACAAAAAATTATTTTCAAGTGTGATTTTAGGAGAAAATGGTTTTCAATTTAATAAGCATGCTTTCGAAAAATATCCAATTCCCGAAATTTCCGAATCCGAGCAACAGCCGTTTGTGGCGTTGGTAGAGCAGATTTTAGCAAAAAAAGAAAAAGGCGAAGACACCACCGCCTTAGAAAACCAAATAGACCAGTTGGTTTACCAGCTATATGGCTTGACGGAAGAAGAAATCGCCATCATCAAAAATTCAACAAAATAAAAAATGGCGATTCGTGAACACCTTAAAAAAAACAAATAAAAACAATGGTGAACAAATAAAAATAATTGAGAACGCATAAACCGACAGAAATGCCAACGCTTCTGAGCCACACAATTACGTGTGTTAAAAAATCGCTACTACGCTCCGTTGGTGGCAAGCGTGTTGTAGCGATAACCTACTCCGACAATTAAGGTTCATTCTAACTTACATTTTTCTTAATTTGACAACTTTTGCACAAATAAGATTTGTATATTAATCTTATTTATGTATCTTTGCAATATAAAAACAATTTAAGATGGCTTTATTACCATATTCAGAAGAGCAAGTTCTTGACCGTATAAGATTTGAAAATCCTTGGTGGGTAACCGGAACAGTTGAAGAATATTACACTTCCATGCAAAGGAGATTGTATTTTGATTTGTTTATGCCCTTGGTTACAGAGACAGAAATAAGAAGAGCAGTTGTTTTAATGGGACCACGAAGAGTTGGGAAGACCGTAATGATGTATCATGCTATTCAGAATCTGCTTGAAAACAAAATAGACCCTTTGAAAGTAGCTTTCATTTCAATTGAAACGCCCATATACAACAACATCAGTTTAGAGCAACTTTTCAGTTTTTGTCGAAGGGCAACAAAACAAGACAGTCCGAAAGGCTGGTATATATTCTTTGATGAAATACAGTATTTAAAAGATTGGGAAGTGCATTTAAAGTCTTTGGTTGACAGTTATCCGCATACTCGCTTTGTTGTTTCGGGTTCAGCAGCTGCTGCTTTACGACTTAAGAGTAATGAGAGTGGAGCAGGGCGATTTACAGATTTTATGCTACCACCGTTGACCTTCAGTGAGTATATCCATTTGAAACAATTAAACAGACTCATCACAGAAACAAATTTGGACTGGCAGGGCAGTTTGACAAAAATATACAGCACCAATAATATTAACGAACTAAATAAGCATTTTTTAGACTACATCAATTATGGTGGATACCCGGAAGTAATTTTTTCTGAAAAAATTCAAAGCAACCCCGGACGGTATATCAGAAGCGACATTATTGACAAAGTATTATTGAGAGATTTGCCGAGCCTATACGGAATAAGAGATGTACAAGAGCTTAACTCGTTATTTACCGCTATAGCATATAACAGTGCGGGAGAAGTAAGTCTGGAAGATTTAAGTAAAAATTCAGGAGTTCAAAAAAATACCATTAAACGTTATATTGAATATTTAGAAGCTGCATTTTTAATAAAAGTAGTTCATAAAATTTCAAATAAACCCAAACAGTTTCAACGTGCGACACAGTTTAAGATATACTTGACAAATCCATCATTGAGAAGTGCTTTGTTTGCTCCCTTGCAACCGACCGACTCAATTGTTGGAAACATGGTCGAGACGGCAATTTATGCTCAATGGCTTCATAGGGATTGGTTTACACCTTACTATGCAAGATGGCAAAAAGGAGAAGTTGATATGGTAAAACTTGACGACAAAAATTTCAAACCCGAATGGGCGGTAGAAATCAAGTGGAGTAACCTATTTTATGACAAACCAGGTGATTTAAAATCTTTATTACAATTTTTAAAAGACAATGATCTGCAAAGCGCCTTAGTTACAACTATTGACAAGGAAGGGACTAAAGAAATAGACAATTTAAAATTAATATATATTCCTGCATCAGTTTATGCATATACAGTTGGTAAGAACACTATTTTACAAAAACAAAAACGTAACTTGTAACTACAGAATGTCAGCTACCAACATCGGTTTAGCATTATGGCGGGTTCAGTGCTTTGTATGACAGTTTTGTGGTAGGTTCACGTCCGGTTCTTTGATTGAACTTTTGTGCTAAAAATCCGCCAATATGCCGATAGTGTCAACAAAATCGTAAAAAATTACGAGTAAATTACACTTTAAACATAAAATAGGATACTGCCATGTCTCGAATCAGTATTAACAATGGTTCGTTCATTACTTTATAAAGTCTGAAGTAAAAAATTGCTGCTTAATGGTTAGTTTTGTAGTATGGTAAAATGGTTGCGGATATCAATTATAGCTGTTTTGTTTATAAGTTTAATAGCCGGTGGCATATATTACTATAACCAACACCGTTATCAAAACGAAATCGAAATTTCGGATATTTATAAATATATTCCAACCGATGCAGCGCTGATTATAGAGTCGAAAAATATTTCAAACCTAAATACAGCGTTAAACCATTCGAGCAAACCTTGGTCGTTGCTCATTAACCTAAAAGAAATACAAGAAGTTAATAAACAAATAAGCTATATTGATAGTATTATGAAGTTTCACCCTTTGTTTAAATTTAACTCGAACAAAGGACCGGTACTATTATCTTTTCATCCGAGCGGTAAAAAAGAGTTGAATCTATTGCTCATTGTCAATTTTGGCAACAATTCAAATGAGTCTAATGCGAAGTCGATTATTCAGGATTTATATCACCAACATGCAACAATTACCGAAAAAACATACAACGATGAAACCATTTATTCGGTGGTGGGCGACGAGAATAATGTAATTTCGAGGTTTTGTTTTTATTTTAAAAATGGTTTTTTTATTGCCTCTCCCTCATCGTTGATGATAGAAGCGGTAATACGTCAAATAAAAAGCAATTACTCATTGTTAAACGATGCTTCTTTCGCTAAGGTGGTAAAAACTTCGGGGCATAATGTTGAAGGAAATATTTTTATTAACCATAAATTATTTCCGCAGCTTTGGAAAAATTGGGTAAGTGACGAAATTCTTAAATCCGGCATATTTAAGTATAGCATTGCAGAATGGTCGGCCATCGATTTACATGTGTCGCAGAATATGTTTTTATTAAATGGCTTTACCGACCATGGCGACTCGTTGGTGAATTATCTAAAAGTGCTTTCGAATCAGCGACAAACAAAGTTCACAATTGCAAGTATTGCTCCGAAAGAATCGCATACTTTTTTATTCCTATCGTTAGACCAATTTCAAAACATGCAAGAGAGCTATTCAGTGTTTTTAGAATCGTACGGATTAAGGAAAACGAGAGAGGAACTGCTTTCGAACATCTATAAAAATACCGGTATAGACGTAATCAAACTGTTCGATAAGTTAATATACAAAGAATGCGGTTTGGTATATGCTACATCACCCGAATCTAATGATAGCTTGCAAAATGATGATGTCTTTTTTATTGTCAATACCGACAATCAATCGAGCTCAAAAGATATTTTAGACAGTATCATTATTAAGTATGCCAATTTAAAAGGAGCCAAATACAGCGATTTTATTTTTAATGTTCAGTTGGACAATGACTTATCTGTTGATGCGTATAATTTCCCAATTTCAACGATTCCGGAGTTGCTTTTCGGAAAGGCTTTTTCAAATGCCGGTAGCCGTTACTGCTGTTTTATTGATAATTATATAGTTTTTACCAAATCGAAGCAAGCATTAAAACGAATCATTTATGCAAACACATTGAAGAAAACCTTGCAGAATGACCCGCTTTATCGCTCCTATACCGATATGCTCGATAAGGAATCGAATTTGCTTTTTTATTGCGATGTAGCACGCTCAAAATCATTTTTAAATGCGGTATTGAGTAAGAAGTTGTTTTCGGTTATTCGGGAAAATTTCGATGTGGTTCGCCAGATGGATGCTTTGAGTTGTCAAATTTCAAATAATAATACTTTTCTTTATACAAGTTTGTATATTCGTTATAGCCCCGAAATTAAGCAAAATACACATACAACTTGGGAGAGCAAACTCGACACAACAATTAGTACAAAACCTTTTTTGGTTATCAATCATACTACTCAGGAAAAGGAAATCTTTGTTCAAGACGATGCCAACACTATTTATTTGCTGAATAACTCCGGCAGAATACTGTGGAAGAATACTATTCCCGAAAAAATTAAGAGCGAAGTTTTTCAGATAGATTTAATGAAAAACAAACGCCTACAATACTTGTTCAGCACCAAAAATTATATTTATGTAATCGACAGAAACGGAGAAATTGTTGAGAATTATCCCATTAAATTAAAGTCTCCTGCTACCAATGGGGTGAATTTAGTTAATTATAATTCTAAAAACGAAACTCGAATGTTCATTGCCTGTTCCGATAAAAAAGTATATTGCTATACGTTAACCGGAAAAACAGACAAAAATTGGAAATTTGAAACAACGAATCACTTTGTTTTTCAACCGGTACAATACATTAATTACGACAATAAGGACTATATTTATTTTGTAGATAGTTTAAATGTTTACATTGTCGGAAAAGATGGCAGGTTATTGATTGACGTAAAAACGCATTTTCCTACGAATAGAAATGCCATGCTCTATTTTGAACCTAAAAACCCGGAAACAGATGCTCGCTTTCTGATTAACGATTTGGAGGGGACCATTCACTATATTTACCTGAATGGTTCGTTAAAAACGATTTCGTTTGATAAGCGAGAGCCTCTTCATTACTTTTTGTTCAACGATATGGATGGCGATGGTTATGCAGATTATATTTTTGTTGACGAAGACGACTTAATGGTTTATAATCGAAACAAACGAGTGATAGTATCCTATTCATTGCCGTCAACACCAAGATTTAAGCCTGTTTTCTATGAGTTTCCGCTGGCAAAAAATAAAATTGGAATGGTTTGCGAAAAAAGTTTGTTTTTGATAGATAAAGAGGGCAAAATGCCAAATGGATTTCCGTTAAAGGGAATCAGTCCTTTTAGTATCAGCTCGTTTAATTCGTCCATTAAGACGTATTATCTTATTGCGGGAAGCGAAAATGGATATTTATTGAATTACGAGATATTTAAATAGAAATGGCGAATAAACAATAGAACCAAAAGAGTTCGTACCATAAATGAAGCGTTTAAATATACCGCTGTTATTAATCTTGTTTGCTGCACTAGCGATGCGCTTTTTCCGTTTTTTTGATATCCCCTATACGTTGGATGAACTTAGTGCTTTAAACAGAACGTTTTATGCTTCGTTTTCTGAATTAATAGAGAAAGGTGTTTATAACGATGGACATCCGGCTCTTATACAAGTTTTTTTGTTTTATTATACAAAATGGTTCGGGTACAACGAATGGGTTGTAAAACTTCCTTTTCTGCTTATGGGTTTGGCTTCCGTATATCTTGTTTACCGGATAGGGAAGGAGTGGTTTTCTGAAACAGCCGGGATTTTTGCATCTACACTCATGGCAACGTTGCAATTTACGGTAATGTACAGTCAGATTGCCCGCCCGTATGCTTCGGGTTTGTTCTTTGTTTTGGGAATGGTTTATTTCTGGACAAAATGGTTAAAGACAGTAAACCCCAAATGGTATATTTGTCTTGGCTACGTGTGTTTTACTACGCTTAGTGCTTACAATCATTATTTTTCTTTGTTACAGTCAACATTGATAGCTCTTGCCGGGCTCTTTTTTGTCGCAAAAGAACGAAGGGTGAGGTATGTAATTATAAATGCCATAGCTGTTATTTTATTTTTACCACATATTTCGGTTAGTCTGCATCAAATGTCAATGGGAGGGTTGAACTGGCTTTCTGCTCCAACGTATCAGTTCTTTCCGGTATTTTATTTCTTTATTTTTCATTTTTCATATGTTTTACTTTTGGCAGTTATTGCACTCATTATTACGGGAGTAATTCTTTTTATCAAGTTAAAACCGGGCGATCGAAAATGGAAATTCAGGATATGCTCATTAATAATGTTTTTATTTCCGCTATTGTTCGGTTTTTATTACTCTGTTTGGTTTAAGCCGATTCTGCAATTTTCGGTACTTATATTTTCATTCCCGTTTTTTCTGTTATTTGTTTTTTCATTTTGGCCAAAAATAAACGAAAAACGTTTAGCGATACTAACTCTGCTCCTTATGTTCATTAGTTCTTATTCGCTGATAGTTCAACGTCAGTACTATACGTTTTTTTATAACCAGTCGTATGATGCCATTTCAAAACATCAGATAGCGTTGCTCGATTCCCTGAAGAAACCAGTTCGTCTTTTAATCAACGGATACGAACCTTTCTTTTTAAATTATTATTCGGTAAAGAATCATCATCCGATACCGTGCGATGTATATACCTATGATGGCTTTAATGAAGTAAGCTGGGAACACTATATTTCCGGTTTAAAGACCGATTATATTGCTATGGCGCACTTAGGCGTTACCCAGCTGGATTATCTGGATATTGCCCGTAAATATTTTCCGTATTTTGTAAAAAAATCATGTGGCTTTTCTTACGAATGGTATGTGTTTTCAAAGATTCCAAATACATTATCGTTCTTTAAAACACAAAAAGAAATGAAATTCAATCAAAGTCGCAACAGTCTTGAAAAAGCAAAAAACGGTTTTGTTTTTAATAAGGGAGACGAATGGGGACCATCGTTGGAAACATCGTATGCAGAGCTGAACATTGGTAAGCACGATATCATTCATATTTCGGCACGATTAGATTCAGTAAAATCTGACGGAACGCTGGTTTGCGAAATCAGAGATAGCAATGATTCGTTGGTTGTGTGGCAAGGCGTTTCAACAAGCAATTTTCTTAAAAAAAACGGAATGGTAGATGTTTTTTTAACGCTCCGATTGACAGATATTTTGTACTATAAGAATAATTTTAAATTGAAGGCATATTATTGGAATCAGAGCAAAGGATCGGTTTGGCTCAAACGATTAAAAATAGGCATTGAAGCGGGAAATCCCTATATTTATGCGATGGTGAACGATTTTTAAAGCTATTTTTTATTATCTTTAAAACCTTAAAAATCCGATACATGAACAAAGTCTTTTTTCTTGATGCTTATGCTTTGATATTCAGGGCCTATTATGCTTTTATCAAAAATCCGCGAATCAATTCCAAAGGTGTAAACACTTCGGCTATTTTTGGTTTTATGAACTCGCTTCTGGATGTGATTCAGAAAGAAAAGCCGACTCATCTGGCCATTGCTTTCGACTCTTCTGCCAAGACGTTTCGTCATGACATGTTCCCGGCTTACAAAGCAACCCGCGAAGCTACTCCCGAAGATATTCGAAAATCCATTCCGTATATTAAGCAGATAATCGAAGCGCTCGAAATTCCGATGTTCGAAGTGCCCGGTTATGAAGCGGACGATGTAATAGGGACATTGGCAAAGGATTTTGCCCGCCGCGATTATATGGTTTTTATGATGACCCCCGATAAAGATTATTGTCAATTAGTGGATACCAATATTTTTATGTATAAACCTTCGCGTTCGGGGAGTGATGTAGAAATATGGGGAATACCCGAAGTGCAGCGGAGTTTTGAGGTACAATTTCCTGCTCAGGTAATTGATGTATTGGGTTTGTGGGGAGATGCTTCTGACAATATTCCGGGAGCTCCGGGTATTGGCGAAAAAACAGCCAAAAAGTTGATAAAGGAATTTGGTTCGATAGAATCGCTGTTGCAGCAGACCGATAAATTGAGCGGAAAAATTAAAGAAAATCTTATTCAGTTTAAGGACCAGGTTTTATTATCCAAAAAATTGGTTACCATTCATACTTCCGTCCCATTAACTATCAACGAGGATGATGTAAAACTCACAAAACCCGATGTTTCTAAGGTAACACCGATTTTCGAAGAACTCGAATTCAAGGGTTTGTTGCGAAGATTTTATGAGTGGAGCAAGGGCATTACGCTGCCTTCATCTCATCCTGAAGTAAATATGGACGAACCCAATTTGTTTAACCAAAATCAAAATATCGAAAAAAACATTGTTTCAAGCCATAAGACGATTAAAGATATTCCCCACGATTACAAGCTTTTAAAAACAGAAGCAGATTTTCAATGGCTGGTCAATGAAATACAAAAAACACAGAAATTTGCTTTCGATACCGAAACGACATCACTTGATACGGTTACTCCCGAAATAGTAGGAATATCTTTTTGTTTGGAACCACACAACGCCTATTATATCAATTTGCCCATCAATAAAGAAGAAAGTCG
>DAOOWN010000105.1:0-8838 GCA_035371305.1 Bacteroidales bacterium | reverse complement strand
TGATAGACCTGTCAATAATATTAAAATTAATTTGGCCTAAATGCACAACGGGTTATAATTAAAAAATTTTTCATGTAAATATGAAAATTTCGGAAAGTATTTTTTTGAATTATGATATATGGTTATTTTTTGAAATTAGTATGATGCTATGCTCAACGAGCGTTTTATGTGATAAAAATATTTGATTGACAATGTGTTTTTTATATTCAACTAATATTTATAGGAAAGTAAATAAAGCTATATATATGTTTAATTTTGTTGCATTAATTCAGAATTCATATAAAATTATGAAAAAATCTATTTTGTGTTTTACATTTTTTATTTTGCGTAAATTTTGACGTAACTTAGCAGGCTAAATTTGAAGATTATGTGGCAATTTATTGCATCTATTATTTTGCGAAAAAAAGGGTATGTTATTTCTATCGTTGTAGGTTTAATATTTATTATGCTGTTTTTTGCTCGAAAGGTAGAAATGTCGTATGAGTTGGCTCAAATGCTTCCACAGACAGACAGTACTTATAAAGAATACATTGATTTTAAGAAAAAATTTGGCGAAGATGGTACAGTAATGGTAGTTGGTATTACCGACCCTCATTTTTTTCAGTTAGATCACTTTCAACATTGGTACGAATTAAACCTGAAAATTAAAAATCTTAGTGGGGTAGAAGAAGTTGTTTCACCAACCAGGGTTATTAATTTGGTAAAAAACGACAGCACCAAAAAATATTCGTTTGAAAAAGTGGTGTCGAAATATCCCGAAAAACAAGCTGAAGTGGATAGCATAAAAGAACAGCTCGCTTCGCTAAAATTTTATAATGGACTTATTTATAATGAAGAGAAAAATTTATACATGATGGCCATAACGCTCGATAAAAAGCGTTTGAATGATAAAAGTCGTGTGTTTTTAGTAGATTCAATAGATCAATACATCCAACAATATACAACAAAGTTTAATGTAGAAACCCATATCTCAGGATTGCCTTATATTCGCACTGCTCAGACAGAAAAAATAAAAAAAGAGTTGTATTTGTTTGTTATTCTATCGCTTATTGTTTCTTTTTTTGTTCTATTAGGCTTGTTTCGCTCGTTTCGCTCTGTTATGGCTTCGCTTGTCGTTGTTGGAATAAGTGTGATTTTTACATTGGGTTTAATGGGAATATTTCATTTTAAAATAACCATTCTTACCGGTATTGTTCCTTCTTTGTTGATCATTATTGGTATTGAAAATTGTATTTTTTTGCTTAACAGGTATTTGAGCGAGTATAATTCACACAAGAATAAAGTTAAGGCATTGTCGAGAATTATTCAACGAATAGGCACCGCTACTTTTTTAACAAACTTAACTACAGCCGTTGGATTTGCAACGTTTATTTTTTCTCCGACCAATATTTTAAAAGAATTTGGGATTATTGCTTCCATCAATATAATGATTGAATTTGCTCTGTCTATTACTCTTATCCCTATTATTTTAAGCTTTTTGCCGGAACCCAAAGAAAAACATACTAAACATCTGGAAAGCAAAAAAGCAAATTTCCTTTTAATGGGAATTGAGAAAGTAATTGTAAGTTATAAAAAGTGGGTGATTATTGGATTTACGTCAATATTAGTATTGGGTATTTGGGGTATGACAATGATGCATACCTCCGGTAAAATGGTGGATGATTTAAAAAGCTCCGACCCTATTTTACAAGATTTGAAATACTTCGAGTCGAATATCGGTGGTATTATACCATTTGAAATTTTGATTGATACCAAAAAGAAAAATGGTGTTATGCAGCTCAAGAATATTAAGAAAATGAGCAAATTGCAAGATTATATGAGTGAAAAATTTACCATTTTTTCAAAGCCTCTTTCAATTGTTGAATTGGTAAAATTTGCAAAACAAGCATATTACAATGGGAATCCGGAAAAATATGATTTGCCTAAAAACAATGAAGCAGCATTTATTTTATCATATATGCCCGGAAAAGGAGATGTAAACGATTCGGTAGCGAAGAAAAATCCGTTGCATGCATTTGTCGATTCTACTAAACAGGTTACTCGAATCAGTTACCAAATGGCCGATGTGGGTTTAAAAGAAATGAAATTGCTAAAGGCCGACCTTCAGCCCTTGGTCGATTCGTTATTCCCCAAAGATAAATATACCGTTCAATTAACAGGAAATTCGGTTGTATATACCAAAGGGACAGAATATCTTATCAACAATTTACTTCAAAGTGTGTTATTGGCAATTATTATTATAAGCTTAATAATGGGTATGCTTTTTAGCTCATTTAGGATGATTTTAATTTCAGTTATTCCTAATCTGATTCCGTTGGTTTTAGTTGCCGGTATAATGGGCTTTGCCAACATTCCGGTAAAACCTTCAACTATTATTGTTTTTAGTATAGCTTTAGGTATCGCAGTCGATAATGCTATCCATTTTTTGACAAGATATCGTCACGAACTCCGTTTAGGAAACTATAATGTTAAAACTGCTGTTCTAAATGCATTGCATGGGAACGGTATTAGCATGTTGTCATCATTATTGGTGTTGGTTTTAGGATTTAGCATTTTTATTTTTTCAGATTTTGGGGGAACTCAGGCAATGGGTATATTGATAACTCTAACTCTTATATTTTCATTATTTTGCAATATTTTACTTTTGCCCATGCTGATTTATTCTTTCTCCGGTTCGTTATCAAAAAAATCAATCGATAAGCCTCTTCTCGAAATGTTTGATGAGCCCAACGAAACAGTGGAGGATGAACTTATAGAAGAAGAGAATACAAAACAATAAACTATGATAAAGGTTTTAGTAACCGGTGGAGCCGGATTTATTGGCAGTCGTTTATGCGAGAAGTTACTCGAGCATGATGATATATTTGTTGTTGCCGTTGATAATCTATTGACCGGTCATTTAAAAAAAATGCCTCCTCCACAAGAGCGATTTCGCTTTATTCGTGGTGATGTAAACAATAGGGCTGAAATAGCCGAAATTATGATGTCGTGGAAGTTTGATTATGTTTTTCATTATGCTGCAGTGGTAGGTGTCAAACGAACCATCGAAAATCCTTTGATGGTGTTAAAAGATATTGATGGCATTCGGAATATACTTGAGCTTAGCAAGAATACAGGCGTTCAGAGAGTTTATTACAGCTCGTCTTCAGAAATTTATGGCGAACCGGTTGAATTTCCGCAATTCGAAGATACCACTCCTTTAAACTCGCGTTTGCCATATGCTATTGTGAAAAATGTGGGCGAAGCATACTTAAAATCATATCACAGAGAATTTGGTCTTGATTATACTATATTCCGATTTTTTAATACATATGGGGCCAAGCAAAGTAAACACTTTGTTATTTCAAAATTTATGTCAAGGGCGCTAAAAAATGAGGATATTACGATTTATGGAGATGGAAAGCAGACAAGAACATTTTGTTATGTTGATGACAATGTAGATGCATGTATTTATGCTTTTAAAAATCATTTATTTGTTAACGAAGTTGTAAACATTGGCGGTGAAATTGAAATTAGCATCTTGGATTTAGCCAACACCATTTTAAAAGTAACGAATTCTTCGTCCAAGGTGGTTTTTCTACCTCCGTTATCCGAAGGCGACATGCGTGGGAGACGA
Source organism: Bacteroidales bacterium (assembly GCA_035371305.1). GTDB lineage: Bacteria > Bacteroidota > Bacteroidia > Bacteroidales > GWA2-32-17 > Ch61. The sequence continues at coordinate 5,222 of DAOOWN010000105.1, read as the reverse complement.
CCCGATATTACAAAAATGAAAGCCCTGATTACAAAACCGATGTTGTCATTGGAGCAAGGGTTAAAAAAAATAATGGACGAAGGTTTATTCGAATTAAAATATCCTGAACAAAATGATACCGATAGAACAACTTCAAATTAAAATTGAAGAGACCATTAAAAATATTTCGTATCCATCAACGCCTCAAGGTTTATACGAGCCCATTGCCTATGTTTTAGAAGAAGGAGGAAAAAGACTTAGACCGCTTTTGCTTCTAATGTCGTACAATATTTTTAAAGAGGATGTACAAATAGCTCTATATCCTGCTGTAGGTATAGAGATGTTTCATAATTTTACGCTTCTGCACGATGATATTATGGATAAAGCTGATATTCGTCGAAATAAAGCAACCGTTCATAAAAAATGGAATGAAAATACAGCCATTCTCTCCGGCGATGCCATGATGATAAAATCCTTTCAATTTTTTTACGGCTTGCCTTTGCCCATTCAATCAGAGGTACTCAAAACTTTTACTCAAACAGCACTTGAGGTGTGCGAAGGACAACAGTACGATATGAATTTTGAATCACGGTTAGATGTGAGCATTGACGAATATATGGAAATGATTCGACTGAAAACAGCTGTTCTTTTGGCAGCTGCATTGAAAATTGGATCCCAAATTGCCGAAGCAAAAAACGAAGATACGGAATTGCTTTATGAGGCAGGCATCAAAATGGGTTTGGCTTTTCAACTTCAGGATGATTATTTAGATGTTTACGGCGATACCAAGGTATTTGGTAAAAAAATAGGCGGCGATATTGTTGCCAATAAAAAAACTTATTTGTTGATTTCAGCGTTGAATCTTGCAAATGAAAATCAAAGAAAAAGTTTATTACACTTATTAAATCATGCCCACGATAGGGATGAGAAAATAAGTAAAGTTACTTTTTTATATAATGAGATGGGGGTTCAGAATATTACAAAAGCTAAAATAAACGAGTTAACTAAAGAATCGTTAACTTTACTCGAAAAGGTGAGCGAACAAAAAAATATTTCCCCAATTAAGGAGCTCATTATTAAACTATTAGATAGAAATTACTAATTTATTTCAACAAACATGACTTTTGTCATTGTTTGGTTATTTAAATATATATACTTTTGAGTATTCAAATACTTAAATAAATAAATATATGAAACGCCAAGTAATTCAGATAGATGAGCAAAAATGCACCGGTTGTGGTGACTGTGTTACAGGTTGCGCCGAAGGTGCTTTACAAATTATTGATGGTAAAGCTCGCCTTATCAGCGATGTTTTATGTGATGGCTTGGGTGCCTGTATCGGTGTTTGCCCCGAAGGAGCCATCGAAATTATTGAGCGTGAGGCCGAACCCTACAATGAAATTAAAGTTGTAGCCCAAATGGTGAAGCAAGGCAAAAATACCTTGGTTGCACATATGAAACATTTAAAAGAACACGACATGCACGAATATCTAAAGCAAGCTGTCGGTTATTTAATGGAACATAAAAGCGAACTCCCCTTTAATGCAGAAGAGGTGATCCGCGAAGTGCATTTTTATAATCCTCATGGTGGACATGGATGCCTAGGTTCCAAAACCATGCAATTTAAGAAAACTGAAAATACTTCAGCAACTGACATTGATCAATCATCTGAATTGCGCCAGTGGCCGGTGCAGATGCACTTAATCAGCCCTGTTGCTCCTTATTTTCAGAATGCAGATGTGCTGTTGGCTGCTGATTGTGTCGCTTATACACTGGGTAATTTCCATTCAAAATATTTAAAAAACAAAAGCCTTGCAGTTGCATGTCCAAAGCTCGACTCGAATCAGGATGTTTATCTTGAAAAGTTGGTCAGAATGATGGACGAAGCTCAAATTAATACGCTAACAGTGATGATTATGGAGGTTCCTTGTTGCGGGGGCTTGCTCCGTTTGGTACAATCAGCGCTTGCACGAAGCGAACGAAAAGTACCGGTTAAGGTAATAAAAGTCGGAGTTCAGGGAGATATTCTTGAAGACAAGTGGATAAATTTCAATTAAAATATGTTTAACTTAAAAAATTAAAATTATGGGAATGTTTTGTTATCAATGTCAGGAAGCAGCCAAAGGTATCGCTTGCACCATCAGCGGAGTCTGTGGAAAAAGCGACGATTTAGCTCAAATGATGGATGTACTTTTGTACACCTGCAAAGGTTTATCGGTTTATACTACCGAAATGAAAAAGCATCATATCGAGAGTCCTGAAATGGATCACTTTATTATGACTTCATTGTTTAAAACCATTACCAATGCCAATTTCGACAAGCAATCTATTATTGCTTCCATTAAAGAAGGCTTGTCGTTAAAGCGCAAAGCACGTATTTTGCTTTCATCTGGCGGAGTGAAAATTGATGAGAGCCTTATGCCAGAAGCAGCTCTTTGGGATGCCTTTACCGATCAAGAAATTGAACGTAAGGCTCCTCATGTGGGAGTGTTATCCACAGAAAATGAAGACATACGTTCGCTTCGTGAATTAATAATTTACGGAGTAAAGGGTATGGCTGCCTATGCCGAACATGCGTATAATCTTGGTCATGAAGACAAAGAAATATATGCATTTATGCAGAAAGCATTGGCTGATACGTTAAACGATTCGTTGGGAGTAAATGAATTGGTTGCTTTAACGATGGAAACGGGTAAATATGGCGTTGCAGCAATGGCTATGCTCGACAAAGCCAATACTTCACGCTACGGCAATCCCGAAATTACGAAAGTGAATTTAGGCGTTAGAACCAATCCGGGCATATTGATTTCCGGTCATGATTTGCGCGATATGGAAGACTTGTTGAAGCAAACCGAAGGAACAGGAGTGGATGTTTATACGCATAGCGAAATGCTGCCGGCAAATTATTATCCTGAATTCAAAAAATATAAACATTTTGTTGGTAATTATGGCAGTTCATGGTGGCATCAACGCGAAGAATTTGAAAAATTCAACGGTCCCATTCTTTTTACAACCAATTGCATTGTGCCGCCACTTGCAAATGCAACCTATAAAGACCGAATTTACACAACAGGTGCAGCTGGTTTAAATGGTGCAAAACACATTGGCGACAGACCCGAAGGTGGAATGAAAGACTTTTCGGAAATTATAGAACATGCTAAACGTTGCCAGCCTCCAATTGAAATTGAAAAAGGCGAAATTATTGGTGGCTTTGCACATGCGCAAGTTTTCGCTTTGGCTGATAAGGTGGTTGAAGCAGTAAAATCTGGTGCTATTAAAAAATTCTTTGTAATGGCAGGCTGTGACGGACGCATGAAAGACAGAAATTACTATACCGAATTTGCACAAAAACTTCCAAAAGATACGGTAATTCTTACAGCAGGATGTGCTAAATACCGTTATAATAAACTTCCGCTGGGCGATATAAATGGCATTCCACGCGTTCTTGATGCTGGTCAGTGCAACGATTCGTACTCGTTAGCTGTAATTGCTCTTAAATTAAAAGAAGTATTTCAATTAAACGACATCAACGAACTGCCGATAGCATACAATATTGCCTGGTACGAACAAAAAGCTGTTATTGTATTGTTAGCATTATTATATCTTGGTGTTAAGAAAATCCATTTAGGACCTACCTTACCGGCATTTTTATCGCCCAACGTTGCAAAGGTGTTGGTAGATAATTTCGGAATAGGAGGGATTACCAATGTGGATGAGGATATGAAAATGTTTTTAAATTAAGTTCTGTTAACTTTAAGGCTGTCTTTTTTAGGCAGCCTTTTTAAAATTTATAGTATGGAAAATGTATTTGATCATTCAGCCGTTTATTCGTTAGTCAATGGCGTTGAGTATAGTCAGGGGGCTATAGTAAGCAAGATAGTTCGTAAAAATGATGCGGGTAATATTACCCTTTTTGCATTTGATAAAGACCAGGCTTTGAGCGAACATTCTGCTCCGTTTGATGCTATTGTCGTTGTGTTAGATGGCGAAGCAACCATTAGCATAGATAAAAAACCGTATCAACTCAAATCCGGAGAAATGATTATTATGCCTGCAACTATACCACATGCTGTATTGGCGAAAGAAAAATTTAAAATGATGTTGATTATGCTTAAAAATAAATAATACATGAACATAATAAAACCGGAAGTAGGAACAAGGCTTCCACTTGAGTTCACCGCTGTTAAAAGATGGTCATCGAACGATGTAGAAATAGTTGAGATAGAATTAAAAGAAAATCAGCTTATCGAATTACACCGTCTTACTTGTAAAGTATTTTTTTATGTAAAAGAAGGCCAAGGGTATTTGTTAAGTGAGAATGATAGAATTTGGGTGAAAAAAGGTTCAATAATTGTAGTAGAACCAAATGAACTTAGAGGCTGGGCTTGCGAAAAAGACCAAAATATAGGGCTCTTGGTAATTAAATTAATGAAATAAGCTATTTTAAGTTTGTTATTTCTTTTATTAACATTTTTCGAATAGCCGGCGATAAGGTTTCTACATAATGCTCTTGAATCAGGTATTCAATTTCACTTTTAAGTTCAGGATATTTCTTTGTTAATCGTAACACGGTTTTAAGAGCATGGTAACGAACAGAAGGGCTTTTATTTACTTGTTCCCAAATCGATATGCAGTGATTAACTAAAAATGCTTCGTATTCTTCGCTAATTTCCATTTTCGAAATGATTTTCAGTAGCTCACGTTGAAGACTTTCGCCTGCATTGGGCAAATAATCTATCAGTTGTTTTAAATGCGGTTGTATTCTAACGTCGTTGTTTGGCATTAAGCTAAAAATCATCCATGCAGACCTCCATGAAAGTTTATCGTTGCGATTGAATACAAAAAGGATTAATTGTTCGAAATTCTCGGGATGCAGGTAAAGGTAAGAAGCCATCTCTTTTTTATATGAGCTGGATAATATGATTTCTAAATCAGATAACATGTTGTCAAAAATAGTGCAGAAATAACGAAAAACCAAAAAAGCCGTTTCGCTTTATCGAAACAGCTTGATTGGTTATAGGACGACAACGAATCCAATTATTTCTTACAAGTCGTTTTTATTCCAAACGGTAAATATAAGGGGCAGAAACTTATGAGACTTGTTAATATTAATACTACTGAAAGAATTAACAAAACTAGCCCAACTGTTCCTGTTAAAATATTTGTAAAATAAAGGACTCCAATTACTGCAGCAATTATTACACGAATAATTTTATCTGCATTTCCCATGTTTTTTTTCATAA
>DAOOWN010000104.1:0-9134 GCA_035371305.1 Bacteroidales bacterium | reverse complement strand
AGGATTAAACGAACCGAAAAATAATCCTATTTGTTTCGAAACAGGCATTTTTTTTTCAAACATAGATAGTTTTTTCCATTTTTACAATATTCAAAGCAATATAATTCTACACAAAAAATTGAAGTAAACATTCAACATCATAAAAAAACGAATGCGTTTTAAAAAATAGTTACAAAAAAAATGCTGATAGTGTTGTAATTAAAAAAATAATGTTGTACCTTTGCAGACCAATTTTTAAACTAAAAAATATCTAAACATTAGAGTATGCCAACAATACAGCAATTGGTGCGTAAAGGTCGCAACAAGGTAGAAGTAAAGAGCAAATCAAGATCGCTCGATTCATGTCCTCAACGCAGAGGTGTATGTACGCGTGTATATACAACAACTCCTAAAAAACCGAATTCTGCTATGCGTAAAGTAGCAAAAGTTCGTTTAACAAACCAACAAGAAGTTATTGCATATATCCCCGGTGAAGGTCATAATTTGCAAGAACACTCTATCGTGTTAGTACGTGGTGGTCGTGTTAAGGACTTGCCAGGTGTACGTTATCATATCATTCGTGGAGCATTAGATACAGCCGGTGTGGATGGTCGTAAACAAGGTCGTTCATTATATGGTGCTAAACGTCCTAAGAAAACAGCTGCGAAAAAATAAGTAATACCTATTTAATAATATATAATTATGAGAAAATCGAAAGCTAAGCGAAGAATTTTACTCCCCGATTACAAATACAACGATACGATGGTTACTCGTTTTGTGAACAATCTAATGTACGAAGGTAAAAAATCTACTGCTTTTACAGTTTTTTATGAAGCAATTGAAATGCTTGATAAAAAAGCTAAAGAAGCCGGATTAGAACCCTTGGAATATTGGAAAAAAGCATTGGAAAATGTTACACCTCAAGTAGAAGTAAAAAGTCGTCGTATTGGTGGTGCTACATTTCAAGTTCCAACCGAAATACGTGGAGATCGTAAAGTCGCTATCAGCATGAAAAATATAATTCTCTTTGCTCGTAAACGTAGTGGTCGCAGTATGGCAGAAAAACTATCAGCCGAAATTATTGCTGCATTTAACAACGAAGGTGGTGCCTTTAAACGTAAAGAAGAAATTCATAGAATGGCCGAAGCTAACAAAGCTTTCTCACACTTTCGCTTTTAATCCTGTTCTTTGAGGTAGTTAAAATGGCAAAAAATCTTACACATACCCGCAATATTGGTATCATGGCTCATATAGACGCCGGTAAAACAACTACTACCGAGCGTATTCTATATTATACCGGTATCAATCATCGTATGGGTGAGGTTCACGAGGGAACAGCCACTATGGACTGGATGATTCAAGAACAAGAACGTGGCATTACCATCACATCTGCCGCTACTACTACCTATTGGAAATATAAAAATCAAGAATACAAAATCAATATTATCGATACTCCCGGACACGTTGATTTTACCGTGGAGGTTGAACGCTCGCTTCGTGTTTTAGACGGAGCGATTGCTGTTTTCTGCGCTGTTGGCGGTGTTGAGCCTCAATCCGAAACAGTTTGGAGACAAGCCAATAAATATCATGTCCCCCGTATTGCATTTGTAAATAAACTCGATAGAGTTGGAGCCGATTATTTTGGTGTGATTATGCAAATGCATTCAAAAATAAAAGCTAACCCTGTACCTGTGCAGATTCCCTTAGGGGTCGAAGATTCGTTTAAAGGCGTTATTGACTTAATATCAAATAAAGCCATTATTTGGAACGATGATACTTTAGGGGCATCATACGAACAAAAAGATATCCCTTCAGATTACGTTGAAATTGCCGAAGAGTGGAGAGATAAATTATTAGAAAAAATTGCCGAGTTTGATGATGTTATTTTAGATAAATATTTAAGCGACAAAAAAACAATTACCGAAGAAGAAATATACAGGGCATTGCGTAATGCTACTTTAAACTTAAAAATAGTTCCTGTACTCTGTGGTTCGGCATTTAAAAATAAAGGAATTCAAACATTATTGGATGCTGTTACTCTATATTTACCCAGTCCTGAAGATATGCCGGCAGTAATTGGCGTAAATCCAGTTATTGGTAAGGAAGAAAAAAGAGAACCATCAAGTGAAAGCCCTTTTACAGCTTTGGTTTTTAAAATTGCCACTGACCCATTTGTTGGACGTTTGGTTTATCTCAGAATTTATTCGGGTAGTTTAAACAGCGGCGAACAAGTATATAATCCTCGCATTCAGAAAAAAGAGCGTATCACACGTTTATTTAGAATGCATGCCAATAAACAAAATGCTATTGATATTGTAGAAGCTGGTGATATTTGTGCATGTGTCGGACTAAAAGATGTAAGAACCGGTGATACGGTATGTGATGATAAACATCCAATTTATTTAGAAAATATAGAATTTCCCGATCCGGTAATAAGCATTGCAGTTGAACCTATTAATCAGGGAGATATTGATAAACTCAATCAATCACTTACCAAAATTGCAGAAGAAGATCCAACGTTCAGCGTTAAATACGATGAATCTACCGGACAAACTACCATCAACGGAATGGGAGAATTACATTTAGACATTGTACTCGATCGCTTAAAACGCGAGTTTAATTTACCCGTAAATAAAGGAAATCCGATGGTAGCATACAAAGAAGCTTTTACTTCTGCAGTTAAGCATACCGAAACGTTCAAGAAACAATTAGGAGGAAAAAATAAATTTGCAGAAATTACACTTACCATAGGACCGGCAGATAATGAAAACAGTGGTTTACAATTTATTAATGAAATTACTGACAAAAACTTCCCTCAAGAATATATAAAAGCAGTAGAACGCTCATTGAAAATGGCAATGATGAATGGTCCATTAGCTAGTTACCCTTTAGAAAGCATGAAAGTAATTTTGCATTCAGCTATGCAAGTTCAAGGCGAATCTGATGCAACTGCATTTGAAATAGCAGCTAATTTAGCTTTTAGAGCAATTGGCCAAAAAGCAAATGCTACATTAATGGAACCAATCATGAAATTGGAAGTTGTTAGTCCCGAAAATTATGTTGGTGAAGTTCTTAGCGATATAAACAGACGAAGGGGAGTTGTGTTGGAAACCGAATCAAAAATGGGAGCAAGAATTATAAAAGCGAATGTTCCGTTATCTGAAATGTTTGGTTATGTAACTATATTAAGAACATTGACATCCGGCAGAGCATCCTCAACCATGGAATTTAGTCATTATGAAAAAATGCCGTTTGAGATGGCAGCAGAAATAGTAAAAAAAGTAACAGGTAAACAGTTATTGATAAACCAATAATATATTATGAATCAGAAAATACGTATAAAATTAAAATCGTACGACCACAATTTGGTCGACAAATCGGCTGAGAAAATTGTTAAAACCGTAAAAACCACTGGTGCTGTTGTTCGCGGTCCTATCCCACTACCAACACACAAAAGAATTTTTACCGTTAACCGTTCAACATTTGTCCACAAAAAATCACGTGAACAATTTCAGTTGACTTCTCATAAAAGAATTCTCGATATATACAGCACCAATGCAAAAACAGTGGATGCTTTAATGAAACTCGAGTTGCCAAGCGGCGTTGAAGTAGAAATAAAAGTTCTTTAATTAATTAAAAATAAATAACAATGGCTGGACTACTAGGTAAAAAAATCGGAATGACTTCGGTTTTCAGTGCTGATGGAATCAATATTCCATGCACTGTTTTACAGGTTGGTCCCTGCGTAGTTACGCAGGTCAAAACGATCGAAAAAGATGGTTACAACGCTTTACAATTGTCGTTTGACGAAAGTAAAGAGAAAAACACTCCAAAACCTCTTTTAGGACATTTTAAAAAAGCGAATACCTCACCAAAACGCTTTGTACGTGAATTAAAAGCTTTTGAAGGCGAATACAAATTGGGAGATGTATTAACGGCTGAAATTTTTAACGAAGACAATTTTGTTGACGTTACCGGAATTTCTAAAGGAAAAGGATTCCAAGGTGTGGTAAAACGTCATGGATTTAGTGGCGTTGGCGGACAAACGCACGGTCAGCATAACCGTCTTAGAGCTCCCGGTTCTTTAGGAGCAAGTTCATTCCCGTCAAGAGTTTTGAAAGGTATGAGAATGGCAGGACGTACTGGGAATAAAACGGTTAAAATGATTAACATGCAAATCGTTAAACTTATTCCAGAACAAAATATATTAGTAGTAAAAGGATCTGTACCGGGTCCTAAAGGGTCTTACATAATTGTTGAAAAATAATGGAACTAAAAGTATATAATACCGCAGGAAAAGAAGTTGGCAAAACTATTAAGTTGAATGACGCCATCTTTGGCATTGAGCCGAATGCTCATGCAATGTACCTTGATGTTAAATCAATTCTTGCCAATAAAAGACAGGGTACACATAAATCAAAACAAAGAAACGAAATAGCCGGTAGTACTAAAAAGCTCAAACGCCAAAAAGGTACCGGTGGTGCTCGTGCTGGTAGTATTAAATCTCCTACCATTGTAGGTGGAGGTCGTGCTTTTGGACCTGTTCCAAGAGATTACAGCATGAAAATCAATAAAAAAGTTAAACTTTTAGCTCGTAAGTCGGCTTTAGCAACGAAAGCAAAAGAAAACTCAATCATTATACTTGATTCTGTTAATTTTGATCAGCCTAAAACTAAGCAAATGATTGAAATGCAAAAAAATTTACAAATTTTTGATAAAAAAATATTATTAGTGCTGAATGAATCAAAAAATAATGTATATTTGTCATCTCGAAATTTAAAAGGTTCTAAAGTTGTAGTAGCCTCACAATTAAACACTTACGATGTTTTAGATGCTAAAGTTTTAGCTATCGAAGAGAGTGCGCTTGCAGTTTTAGAGCAAAATTTATTAAAAGATTAAGGTAAATGGATATAATTGTTCGTCCTTTAGTTACAGAAAAAATGAATCGTCAAGGCGATACGTTAAATAAGTATGGCTTTATGGTTCATAAGGAAGCAACAAAACTTCAAATAAAAAGAGAAGTTGAAAAGCTTTACGATGTTAAAGTAGCCGACGTAAATACAATTTTACAACGCGGCAAAAGAACATCACGTTATACAAAAGCTGGTGTTTTAAAAGGGCGTAAAAGCTCTTATAAAAAAGCTATTGTAACGCTTGCAGACGGAATGAAAATTGATTTTTATAGCAATATTTAAGACTCATGGCAGTAAGAAAATTAAAACCGGTTACACCAGGACAGCGATTCAAAGCAATAAGTTCTTTCGAAGAGATTACTAAATCTACTCCCGAAAAATCATTATTGGCTCCTTATAGAAAATCTGGTGGTCGCAACAATACAGGTAAAATGACAATGAGATATATTGGTGGTGGACATAAACGTCATTACCGTATTATCGATTTTCGTCGCGATAAAGATAATATACCTGCTGTTGTTAGTTCAATAGAATACGATCCTAACAGAAGTGCACGTATCGCTTTATTGGTATATAAAGACGGTGAAAAACGATATATTCTTGCACCTCAAAACATTAAAGTAGGTCAAACATTGATGTCGGGTAAAAACATAGCTCCCGAAATTGGAAATACATTATATTTATCCGATATTCCATTGGGAACCAACGTACACAACGTAGAAATACAACCCGGTAAAGGTGGTGCTTTTGCTCGTAGTGCAGGCTCTTATGCAACCTTACTTTCAAGAGAAGGCCGCTTTGCAATTTTAAAAATGCCCTCGGGCGAAAGTCGCAAAGTTTTAGTTACTTGCAAAGCTACGGTTGGTATGGTATCAAATCCAGACCATTTCTTGGAAATGAGTGGAAAAGCAGGTAGAAGCCGTTGGTTAGGACGCCGCCCCAGAAATAGAGGTGTAGCCATGAACCCGGTTGACCATCCAATGGGTGGTGGTGAAGGTAAGGCTTCTGGAGGACACCCAAGAAGTAGAAAAGGGTTATACGCTAAAGGTCTTAAGACTCGTAGAAAAAAGAATCCTACCAATAAATTTATTGTTGAACGTCGTAAAAAGTAGTTAATATATGAGCAGATCATTAAAAAAAGGTCCTTATATTCATTATAAGCTCGAAAACAAAGTATTAAAAATGCAAGAAAGCGGAAAACGTCAGCCCATTAAAACATGGTCACGCGCTTCTGTTATTTCTCCCGACTTTGTTGGATTAACTATTAATGTTCATAATGGCAATAAATTTATTCCTGTGTATGTTACCGAAAATATGGTAGGTCATAAACTTGGTGAATTTTCACCTACACGCATATTTAGAGGTCATGCCGGAAATAAAAAGAATAAATAATCGAAAAAATTAGAACTATGGGTTCAAGGAAAAAAATATCGGCCGACGCCCGAAAAGAGGAAAAGAAAAAAATGGTAATGGCTCGTTTGAACAATTACCCGACTTCTCCTAGAAAAATGAGACTTATTGCAGATTTAATAAGAGGAGTTGACGTAAAACATGCTTTAGACATTTTAAAATACACCGAAAAAGCACAAGCAAAAACGTTAGAAAAACTCTTACTTTCAGCTATTGCAAATTGGCAAGTAAAAAACGAAGGTGTTCGTATTGAAGATGCAAATTTATATGTAAAAGAAATTTTTGTTGATTCTGCAACTATGTTAAAACGTCTTAGACCTGCTCCACAAGGAAGAGGATACAGAATCAGAAAAAGATCAAATCATGTTACGCTTATATTAGGTAGTAATAATAGTCAAACACAAAATCAAGAAGCTTAATGGGACAAAAAGTTAATCCAATCAGTAATCGTTTAGGAATTATCCTCGGATGGGATTCCAATTGGTATGGTGGTCGTAACTATGGCGATAAAATCGTTGAAGATTTTAAAATCAGAAAATATTTACGTACACGTTTATCTAAAGCCAGTGTATCAAAAATTGTGATTGAACGAACCTTAAAAATTTTGAACGTTACAATTCATACAGCACGTCCCGGAACTATTATTGGAAAAGGTGGACAGGAAGTGGACAAACTTAAAGAAGAAATTAAAAAAATCACCGGTAAAGAAGTTCAATTAAATATTTTTGAAATTAAACGTCCCGAGCTCGATGCTTATTTAGTAGCTAGCAATATAGCCCGCCAAATTGAAGGTAAAGTAGCATACAGACGGGCCATAAAAATGGCTATCGCTTCTGCTATACGAATGGGTGCCGAAGGAATTAAAGTTGGAATTTCTGGCCGTATCAATGGTGCAGAAATGGCACGCCGAGAAACATATAAAGAGGGAAGAATTCCATTGCATACATTCCGTGCTGATATCGATTATGCATTAGCCGAAGCACTTACAAAAACCGGCTTAATGGGAATTAAAACTTGGATTTGCAAAGGTGAAGTTTATGGCAAAAGAGATATTTCACCTGTAAATGAACCCAAACAAAACAAACCCAGACCTAAAGGTTTTCAACAAAGACGTAAAAAATAATTAAAAATAAAAAATCATGTTACAGCCTAGCAAGACAAAATATAGAAGGCAGCAAAAAGGAAAAATGAAAGGCGTTGCTCAACGTGGAACAACACTTGCTTTTGGACAGTTTGGAATAAAAACGTTAGAAGAAGCTTGGATTACTAGCCGACAAATAGAAGCTGCACGTCAGGCTATTACACGTTATATGAAGCGTGAAGGTCAACTTTGGATTAGAATTTTTCCCGATAAACCTATTACCAAAAAACCTGCCGAAGTTCGTATGGGTAAAGGTAAAGGCGCACCAGAAGGATTTGTTGCTCCGGTTACTCCGGGTAGAATAATATTCGAAATAGACGGTGTATCGTTGCAAGTTGCTAAAGAAGCATTACGATTAGGCGCTCAAAAATTACCTGTAAGTACAAAATTTCTTATTCACCCTAATTACACTGAATCATTATAGTTAAATTTGTAAACACACATGAAAAAATATTTATTATTGTTTGCAATCATAACCTTAGGGTTAGCCGTTCAAAGTTTATTTTCGCAAGATGTGAACATGCTTAAAAACGCTTCCTTTATTTTTAAAGGTAGAGTTATTTCTTATACTCCTTTTAAAAATGACAATGACATTTGGATGATGGCTTATTGTATTGAAGTTAAATCAATTTATAAAGGTGAAAATTTAAAAGACACCATTATATTAATAGCAGAATCGGTTGGTGGATGGTCGGAACAAGAAGACGGCTCTTTTATTCCGAACATTCAAAGCGGATATACACCTGCGGAGAAAAATAAATTTGCACTTGGTTCTGGAACAATAGGGTTATTTTTTTGTAATCAGTATAAAGGCAGCTTAAATAATTTACCCACCAAAATACAAATTTGGAATAAAATATTTTCAATTAATAATAATTCTATTATTTTAGAACCTATTTGTAATACAAGAAATTGTTTTTTTGGTTATGGAAATGTTGTTAAGGAGGTAGATAATAAACTTATAGAATATGAATATATAAAAGGATTTGGTAAGGAATTTATGCGATCTGGGAAAATTAATGGAAGACTTGTATGGGACGAAGAAACATCTGTTTGGGAAAAATTAGATAATTATTTAAAAGAAATCGGTTTAACTCCACAAAAAGATACAATTAAAAAAAAAGATGTGAATTTTTTAGATAAAGAAAAAGAGAATGAATTATTATATGCTAAACGTACTAAAAACTACGAAAAATTACTAAAAGAATATCAACTATTACAACAACAAAATTTACAACGTAAAAAAACTGCTCCAAATAAAGATATTGAAGATATAACATTCACTTTTGAAAATCCCATAGTAACAGGCTCCAACCCAAAGTTTTTTGAATTTGATATAGTGGCATCAGGAAGTACAAATAATACCTATCTTGACATGGCAATATTTCATCTGAAATATAATTCTCAGGTTTTTGGAACGCATGCCGTATTAAATAATAGAGTACATGTAACCAGAGGTTCAAATTTTAACAATATTAACTACACTGACCCTGATACAGTAATGGCTGATAAAACAGATACTTTTTCTGTTATGATAAGCAGAAATGGAGATTATTCACCGCTTAATAGAACCCTGATTACAACAACACCACAAACTCTTTTGCATGTTAAGATGGAAATTGTAAATTGTACAAGTACTACCAATATTGAATTTGTTGATGTATCTTTTACAGGTATGTTTACTACCTATA
>DAOOWN010000103.1:0-9212 GCA_035371305.1 Bacteroidales bacterium | reverse complement strand
GACTATTTTAAAAACAGTGACCGGTGGTATGGTAAATACAAACCCGGTATTTCTGCCAAATTCCTATGTAAAAATATATCCCAATCCCTCTGCTGGTTCTATTACCATAGATAATAACGGTGATGCAACCATCCAATTGTTCGATATGAGCGGTAAATTGGTTTTAACCAAGCAGCTATACTCCGGCGAGAATCAGGTAGATATTTCCTTGCTAAACAATGGTATGTATATAGCAAAAGTTATAAGCCCTAAAAGTGTAAAAACGACAAAAATCATTAAAAAATAATAGCTATAAATACAGTAATAAACTTTATGTAAACAAAGATTGATTAATTGAATTTCTTTCATCAAAAAAAAAAAAACGATGTATCCGTTTTAGAAAGTAATTATTCTTTTTATCAACTCTAATAACAAATAATAAAGTCAAAAAAAATCGATTTAAGTGACGACGAATGAGATAATATGTAGTTCGTATTGAAATTTTTACTAATTTTGCGACTTAAATTCTTTTTCTCCGGAAAAAGGATAAAACATAATGTCTAACTATTAAAAAACAAAAAATGGCAAAAAAAGAAAAACTACAAGAAATTGAAGAACAGGAAAAAAACCTGTCCGACTTGGCAAATTACAAAAACCAAAGTTTATTAAATGAAATTGCACCCGAAGAATTACCGGTGCAAAAAGCCGAAACGTTAGAACAATATCATGGTGACGACGAACCGGTTATCATTAAAAAATCTAAAGATTTATTAGCAGATTTCGATTGGGATAGCATTGGCAAACGCGATGTTATATACAAAGCCGACGAAAAAAAGAAATTAGAAGAACTTTACGAAAAAACGCTTTCAACCGTAGTTGAAAACGAAGTAGTTGAAGGAACCGTTGTAGCAATGAACAAACGCGAAGTTGTCGTAAATATTGGCTATAAATCAGAAGGCGTTATTAGTTTAAACGAATTTCGCTACAACCCCGATTTAAAAATTGGCGATAAAGTAGAAGTTCTTGTTGAAACACAAGAAGATCCAAACGGTCAATTAATCTTATCACACAAAAAAGCACGTGCTTTAAAATCGTGGGATAGAGTCAATGAAGCTCATAACAATGACGAAATTGTTAAAGGTTACATTAAATGTCGTACAAAAGGCGGTATGATTGTCGATGTATTTGGCATTGAAGCATTCTTACCGGGCTCACAAATAGACGTTAAACCCATCCGCGATTACGATATTTTTGTTAACAAAACCATGGAATTCAAGATTGTTAAAATCAACAACGAATTCAAAAATGTGGTTGTATCGCATAAAGCCCTTATCGAAGAAGAACTTGAAGCACAAAAACGCGATATTATTGCTAAACTCGAAAAAGGTCAAGTACTTGAAGGTACCGTTAAAAATATCACATCGTACGGCGTATTTATCGACTTAGGCGGTATCGACGGCTTAATTCACATTACCGATTTGAGCTGGGGTCGTATCAATCATCCTGAAGAAATTGTACAACTCGATCAAAAAATCAATGTTGTTATCCTTGATTTTGATGACGACAAAAAACGTATTGCACTTGGCTTAAAACAACTCACACCTCATCCATGGGATTCATTAGATCCAAATTTAAAAGTGGGCGACAAAGTAAGCGGAAAAGTTGTGGTATTAGCCGATTACGGTGCATTTATCGAAATTGCTCCCGGCGTTGAAGGTCTTATCCATGTTTCTGAAATGTCATGGTCGCAACATTTACGTTCGGCACAAGATTTTATGAAAGTGGGCGACGATGTTGAAGCTATTATTTTAACCCTCGACCGCGAAGAACGCAAAATGTCATTGGGTATTAAACAATTAAAACCCGATCCATGGACCGAAATCGAAGGCAAATATCCTGTAAACAGCAAACATAAAGGTACGGTTCGCAATTTCACTAACTTCGGCGTATTTGTTGAATTAGAAGAAGGCATAGACGGACTTATCCACATCAGCGACCTTTCGTGGACAAAGAAAATTAAACATCCGGCTGAATTCTGCAACATCGGAGACGAACTCGAAGTGGTTATCCTCGAAATCGACAAAGAAAACCGCCGCTTAAGCTTAGGACATAAACAAGTGGAAGAAAACCCTTGGGATGTATTCGAAACCTTGTTTACTGTTGATTCAATACACGAAGGAACCGTTATCTCAATTACAGATAAAAATGCAACCATAGCACTACCCTATGGAGTAGAAGGAACAACCACTACAAAAAATCTTGTAAAAGAAGACGGAACCATGTTGAAAGTTGATGAAAAAGCAGATTTTAAAGTTGTTGAATTCTCAAAGGAAAATAAAAAAATAGTTGTTTCCCATACCCGAATCTTCGAAGATGCTAAAAAAGAAACCGAACAAGAAACAAAGAAAAAAGCATCTAAAAAAGAAAAGAAAGAAGCAACTCCTAAAGTAGAAAAAACAACCTTAGGCGACATTGCCGATTTGGCAGCGTTGAAAGATCAACTTCAAAATAAAGAAAAAAAATAAAAAAAAATGATATTCCGTAAAAAATTATTATTTTTACAGCATGGAATTCAATATTGAAAAGAAAGAAAATTACACCTTAGTAAAGGTAATGGTCGAAAAGCTCGACACGCATATTGCACCGGCATTAAAGTCAGAATTAGTGCTTATTGCAGGCAATGGCGAAAAGAATATTATTCTTGATCTCAGCAATTGTCGCTATTGCGACTCCAGCGGATTAAGCGCTATTCTGGTTGCTAATCGCCTTTGCAAAAATGCTGAAGGGACATTCGTACTTACAGGTTTACAACCTGCAGTAGAACGCCTTATCACTATTTCACAACTTGATACCGTTCTTAATATATCACGTGTTCCCGAAAAAGCACCTGAACTGATCAATAAAGACTAAATTAGTCTGCATTGAAGACTTTTACCCTTACTGTGTTAGGTACCAGTTCTGCTGTACCTACTTCTGAGAGATATACTAGTGCTCATATGCTTAATGTATGTGAGCATTTTTATTTATTCGATTGCGGCGAAGCTACACAAATACGCATCAGACAAGAACGACTCCCTTTATCAAAAATAAATCATATATTTATTTCGCACTTGCACGGCGACCATTTTTTCGGACTCTTCGGATTGCTTTCTTCGTTTCAATTGCATGGCCGTAAAAACGAATTGCACTTATATACACACGAAGGATTACAAAACATAATTAATACCGTCATCATCGAAAAAGTAAATTTAAATTTCCCTATTTCATACCATCCACTTCCTACATCGAAAAGCGAAATAATTTTAGAAGATAAGAATGTTATTATAACTGCTTTCCCCTTAAAACATAGAATTCCAGTATGTGGATTCAAAGTAACCGAAAAACAAGATGCACTTAAAATTAGAAAAGAAAAAATCAACATGCTTCATCTTACCATCCAAGATATACTTAAAATAAAAAAAGGTGAAGATTATATAGATAGCCAAGGGAACCTTATCCCCAACCACGAACTTACCCTACCCTCTGCCAAACCACGCTCATATGCATACTGTAGCGATACCTTGTACGATGAGTCAATTATTGAATTTATTGATGATGTGGATTTGCTCTATCACGAAGCTACGTTTAGCGAAGAACATAGAGATCGAGCATTAATAACAGGCCATTCAACGGCAAAGCAAGCAGCAAGCATTGCTAAAAAAGCAAATGTAAAAAAACTTATTATCGGACATTACTCTGTTCGATACAAAGACCTCTCAATGCTTCTTGACGAAGCTCGTGAAGTTTTTCCGGAAACTTACCTCGCAAAAGAAGGACTAAAAATTGAAATTTAAAAATTATTGAATATCGGCCTGTTCAACCTGAATGATGTGATTTGTAGCAACATCGTAAATAAAAGCTACAATATGGCAATTTTTCTTTATCCAGGCATTATTCCAAGTTAAATTAAAATTTCTCAATATAGTATCGCCTACCTGCTTTGTAGAAATGGGGACCTCTGTTCCCCAAGTTCCGTTAAAAGATGCCCTAAAAACGTGCATATGTAAGTAATTGGGAATTAATGTAGGATTTTGATCGTAATCGGTTTGAGCAGAAATAATACTATCTTCTGTCAAAAACACACTCATTTTAACTTGTTCTGAAATGTTTTGCAGTATTTTAACCGAAATGCTTGCATCTACGTTAGAATTAGCTGAGCTATAAGTCGAATTGATTGAAATATAAGCTCTTGGCTGTTGTTGAAGGAGTACTTCAACCGCTTCTGTCCACGCATCATGCGAAAGCAACATATTCCCATTGTACTCGGTACGATTAACCATACCTATTGGCCATTGAGTAACACCAAACGTATTGGCAATTTCGTCGGCTTCAGTAGTTCTGAAATCAGCAGGATAATTGGGTGGTAATGGCATTGCAAAAAAACCACTGTGTAAAGCAACTCCTATTACTTTATTTCCATACAAGGATAAAATTTGATGCAATTTTTCGTGTGCACGTGGACAATTTCCGCAACGATGACCCGTAAAATCTTCAATCAATACTTTTTGAACATATACGTTTGTATCGTTTCCGGAATTATGTATTTCTTTGTAGGGTCCTTCAATTTTATCACAAGACAAAAATGCGTAAACCATTGCTAATAGCAAGATTTTTTTTTTCGATGCAATTATTTTTACGAATTTCATTTTATTAGTTTTTAAAATGTTGTACTTAACGAAATCATGAATCCATTAGAAGCCGGTACATTTCTACAAACACCGCCAATACACATTACTCCTTCGGGTTGACGACCGTATCCAATTTGCAAACGCGAACCGCCTTTGGCATAAGCAATACTACCCATATAAAAATGATTCGCCTCTGATTTTTCGGGATTTTGAAAATTCATTTGATCCGAAGCAGAGAAAAACCACGACGGAGCGATACTATATTCGGCTGTCAACATAGCCCAATTACCCTGATCTTGCTTAGAAAGCAAAACTTCGGCATCGAGGTGTAAAGCGTGACTTTCGCTGAATCGATAAATGGCATCTACAACTCCTACATGACCATAAACGGTACCGTGTCCGGTCATCCCTCTTAAAACATCAAAGTTGTACGAAAAATATTGATAAATAAAATTAGCGGTAAAAGTCTTAGAAAACTTTTTATTGATTTCGGTTGTAACGTTTTCATAAAACAAGTCATTGCCGGGTTCAAAAAATGGACTACTATAACCTAACGTACCCGAAGCTCCAATAATATTAGTGTCGGATGGAATAGATTTTTTTAAACCATACAATCGGTTATAATTTACAGAAATATTCGTACCATATTCGCCTCCTAGCAACGTCCCTTTTTTAAATTTATACAGAATTTCGGTACCTCCGCCTATTTCTCCATTTGCTTGTGTAGCATAAGGATATTTATTTAATAAGGTATAAGTAAAAGTTCTGGTAAAAATAGGGATATAATTGATGTTTAGCTGCATAATAGTTGCATTGCGATCGCTTCTAAAACTCATGTTGTCCACACGTTTTAAATTGAGCAACCAGCCAAAACCCTTCGTTGTATAGCCTAAATTAACCAATAATGCTTGACCTTCTTTATAAATATATCGATTGTCGGTTGATGGATCATTGATTTTATATGCATATTCAGAATATAAATTCCAACCACCTCGCATTATCTGCATACGAGAAGCCCATGCTCCCACATTTTCGGGTAATTTGTATATTGGGTCTTTATCGGCTTGGTACTTACTTACAAAACTTCCACCTAAATTTATAATGGTTGATGAATTTTCCATAAATGGAAATAATTCATTAAGTGAAAAATCCGCATCTGCACCACGAACAATGCCCGGGCCTACATCGAAGAAATTTCGTTGTTTCCCTGTTAGTCCCTTTAATGTAATACCTTTGTAGGGGATAAATTTTATTCGAACTCCTTCTAAAGCGTTGTCATATCCAATGGCTTTTTCTTCGTATGTTCTGAGCACCAGTCCCATTCCAAATTGTTCATAAAAACTACCTGCTGTAACTTCTAAGTTTTCATCATTATATGTAATAAATTTATATGGGATACCGGTTCCGTTGTATCTTGCATCAAAACCCAACATTGTATTTAGATACGCTTCGTATCTAATTCCGGCAGTAAATTTTCCACGTGTATAAGTTAAGTTTGCGTACGAATTAAGAAGCATTTTTTCAGGGACCTTGGGTGCATTTATGGTACTATCGGCTTTGTATGACTGAGCATCCATTTGAATATTTCCATGTATTTCGCCTTGATTTGAACTTTGAGAAAACAAATTTAGATTTAAACAAAGTAGTATTAAAATATTTATAATAATTATATTACCTAAAATTCTTCGTTTTGACATAGCTTATCAATTTTACATTCAAAAAAATAGATGTTTTAAAGCTAAACTTTTATTTGATGAGCAAACTTAGCCTTTCTATTTTTTTTCTACAATTTTCTTTATCGCTTCGTACATTTTATTCTCATCGCCTTCGGCATATGTTGTGTGTTGTTCAACAATATTACCTTTACCATCAATAATAAATGTATGGGGAACATTAATTACATTCATTGCACGTTTAAAATCGCTGTTCGGATCGAGCAAAACGATATACTCCCACCCTTTAGCATTAACAAAAGGAGCAACTCGACTCATACTTTTTGCATCGTCAATAGAAATTGCATATAATACAACACCTGTTTCTTTTTGCCAATCTGCATATTTATCAGCGATAGCATTTAATTCCATAACACATGGTTTACACCAGGTTGCCCAAAAATCTATAATAATCGGCTTGTCTTCGTTTTTAATATCCGAAGTATTAAACTTTTTACCATCAATGGTTTTTAAATCAACCGATGGGATGCTAAATTGAGCATTTTGTGCTCCCAAGCTAAAACTAAGGAGCACAAAAGCTATATTAATTAAAATCTTCATTTTTTAAATTATTTTGTAACCACAATTTTACGACTAACAGACTCATTAGAGGTCGTTACTTTTACAAAATATGTTCCATTTACTAACTGGGAAGTAGAAACGATTTCATTGTCAGAAACAGATGTTTTAGTATATAAAACATTTCCTAACATGTCTATTAACTGAATGGTAGCGTTTTGAGCATTAGCAACATTAATTTCGGTAGTAGCGGGATTGGGATAAACCATTAATTTACCTTCTAACGAATTAGGATCTACTCCTACGGAAGGAACACAGAAATTAACCGATTTTGAACTTCCGATTGTTGCACCGGCAACCGTTGCTAATGTCTGTCCTCCGTATGTAATTGTCACATTTCCATCGTCAGTGGTAGAAGAAGTATTATTATTCATTCCGTCACCATATGAATCAAGAACTGTAAAAGTATAACATGTTCCGGGAGTTAAACACCAATCTTCGGTATAATGATTATGACCCAATGTATAGTTAGCGCCTTGTGCAATAATGGTAGAAGTTCCTTGTACTTTTAAATTCCAGCTTGTTTCGCTTGGATACACATCAGTATATAAATCAAAATGAACAATTGCACCGTTAGAATTAATAATGAATGATTTATCCAATGTATTGTTGGTTAAATTTTCATCTGTTTGACCATTTGGATTGAGTAATTCAAAACTTAAAGTATGGTTTCCATCGGAAAGACTTGTTAAAGGATTGATTGAAATATTAGCAACTTCGT
This sequence comes from Bacteroidales bacterium, assembly GCA_035371305.1. Classification (GTDB taxonomy): domain Bacteria; phylum Bacteroidota; class Bacteroidia; order Bacteroidales; family GWA2-32-17; genus Ch61. The sequence continues at coordinate 1,554 of DAOOWN010000103.1, read as the reverse complement.
ACATAGCAAGGTTCCCTGTCCAATTTATTGTTTGCATCGTTGTTCCATCAAGTTTAACCAGTATAGTGCAAGAAGTTAAATTAGCTGTTCCATAGTTTTGGATAGTAAGATCCGGGTTAACATTACCTACACAATAAGTACCGCTAGGAGATGTACTGCTAAAAGCTTTAACATCGTTTACCGTTGTTGTTAAAGCAGCACAATGGCTATTAGCATAAGTATAATGCTGAGCAGTGGTTATTTGACCCGACTCATAAATAGTTCTATCGGGGCAAACAGTATAAACTGTAGGGAAATAATGAATATTATAGGCAGATACTGTTGCTAAGCCAGTTGCTCCATTGCCATCGGGTGCAGCACATGTTGCTATAATCGGGTATGGAGTTCCGGTTACCCAGTTTCCTTGCGAACCCGAACCACCATTTAATTGAGCTAATGTTCCTTCATCACCTTCGATAAAAAACACCATCATGCTTTGGTTAACAGTACCAGAGGGGCCGTACTGATTATAAACGCCTTCTAAAGCGCCACTCGTATGATAACTCCAGCAAGGGCCACACCATACTGCAGAAAAGTCTATTACAACTCTTTTTCCCTGATTGGTATAATCATACAAGGAATAAGTGGTGCCATTAATGTCTTTTAATGTCCAGTTTGGGGCAATACTGCCATTAGGTAATTGAGCAAACGAATTGCTAATTATACCTGTAAAAGCTAAAAAGCTAAATGCTAATGATAATAAATTTTTTTTCATGCTAAACCGTTTTAGTTTGTAGTTTCAAAAATAAGATGTATTTTTGTAAAAAAAAAGTTTATGAGAAAAAATTCTACAATTTTATTGATGCTATTTGTAACCATCTCATTATCAGGTTCATTATTTTCACAAACCTTAGAATTACAAACTATCGACGGCACACACTTACAATACGGCGATACCGTTACAGTTAGCGGAACTCCTCAATCTTCCGAATTAATAGGGCTTTTACATGTCAAAAACATTTCAAGCAATTCTGTAATAGTAACTTGTACAAAAACGTATATTTATCTTGTTCCGGGCAGCAGTAATACTTTTTGTTGGGCAAACAATTGTTATCCGCCCAACACCTATACATCTACAAGCAGTAAAACATTAGCTCCACAAGAAGTAGCAACCGACTTTTCGGGTGATTACTATCCAAGCGGCAATGCCGGTATTAGTTATATACGTTATACTTTTAATGTATATCATGGCGACAGTGCTTGGATTATTATTAAATTCGATGCTACCGGTTCAGGTATCAATTCAAACAATATTGCCAAATTATCCAAACCTTATCCAAACCCTGCTTCTACTCAAATTAATATTCCGTATCAACTTTCATCAAATCAAAAAGGCTCTATAGAAATTTTTGATCTTATTGGTAAATCAAAGGGAGTTTATACCCTCAACTCAAAATCAACTATACAAACGTTGCTTTTAGAAGATTACAACAACGGCATTTACTTTATACAATTAAAAGCAAATGGTAAAGTCGTGGGTACAGAAAAAATTATAGTTAAACATTAACTGTTCCT
>DAOOWN010000102.1:0-9270 GCA_035371305.1 Bacteroidales bacterium | reverse complement strand
GCAAAGGAAGGGGGAGACGTTTTTCCATTAACAACGTGGTGAAACTAAACAATTAGCAACTTTACAGCATCGAGTGTTGTTGTACCTATTATTGGGTCGCCTCCAATACCAATGCACGTACTTTGTCCTAAACCAAGTTTTGTAACCTGGTCAACGGCCTCGTATGTCAATGTGCCGCTTCTGCTTATTATACCAACTACTCCTTTTTTATGTATAAAACCTGGCATAATACCTACTTTTGCTTCACCGGGAGTAATTATTCCGGGACAATTTGGTCCAATTAGACGGCAATCTTTATGTTTTAGATAGGCTTTTACTTTTATCATGTCTTGAGTCGGGATGCCTTCGGTAATGGCCACAATAACCTTAATCCCTGCATCGGCTGCTTCTAAAATAGCATCGGCTGCAAATGAAGCCGGTACAAAAATTATGGATACATCAGCTCCTGTATTTTTAACTGCTTCTTGAACAGTATTAAATACAGGCCTTCCAAGATGTTGTGTTCCTCCTTTGCCTGGAGTTACTCCACCCACAACATTGGTTCCGTATTCAATCATTTGTGAGGCATGAAAACTTCCTTCACTACCTGTAAATCCCTGAACAATAACGCGAGAATTTTTATTAACTAAAACACTCATATTTCTAAATTCTGTTCAAAAGTAATAAATGTTTATTTTTAAAAAAAGGAAAATATCATTTGATATATTAACTTTGCCAAAAAACTTTTATGTATCAACAAGATGATATATGTGCTATAGCCAGTGGATTTGTGCAGTCGGCAATTGCCATTATTCGAATTAGCGGAAGCAAAATCATATCAAAACTTGAAACCAATTTTGTTTTTAAAAATAGTTCCATTTCATTACATACTTGCAAAGCAAATTATTTTTATAGAGCCGATTTTATTTATGAGAACCGTATTATAGATGATGTTATGCTCGTTGTTTTTAGAAATCCTAAATCATATACGGGTGAGGATATGATTGAAATTTATTCTCATGGCTCGCTTTTTATTCAACAGGAAATATTAAAACATTTGCAATTGCAAACGATACGACTGGCAGAGCCTGGAGAGTTTACTTTACGAGCCTATTTAAATGGCAAAATAGATTTAACTCAGGCAGAAGCTATTCATGATATTATTAGTTCAAAAAATGCACTTTCTCACAGCATTGCCATCCATCAATTAAGAGGTGGGATAAAAAATGAAATTAAAGATATTCGTAGTAATTTACTTCAACTTTTAACTTTGTTAGAATTAGAACTTGATTTTTCTGAAGAAGACGTTGAATTTGCAAGCAGAGAAAAAATTGAAGCTCTTTTAAGCAATTTAGTAAAAAGAATAGAAAAATTGTCGTATTCGTTTGATTATGGAAATGCCATAAAAAATGGTGTGCCTGTGGCAATTGTGGGAGATACCAACGTGGGTAAATCGACCTTGATGAATGCTCTGCTAAATGATGAGCGCGCAATTGTTTCTCATATACCCGGAACTACTCGTGATATAATAGAGGATTCGTTTACATATAAAGGTGTTACTTTCAGGTTTTCGGATACTGCAGGTATAAGGACTTCAGATGACGAAATAGAGCAAATTGGCATTGAGTTAGCAAAACGCAAGGCACAGGAAGCTAAATTGCTTTTAGTGTTGCTCAATGCGGATGATAATATTGATTTGTTGAAAGAAAAAGTTGACTTTTGGAAGGAAATTGTAAAAGAAGATCAGCATCTTATTTTTGTTTTAAACAAAATGGACAAAATTTCAAGCAATGAATTAAATCAACTGTTAGAACAATTAACTCAATGGCATTCAACTGTTATCCCCATTTCGGCAAAATTAAAAATGAACATAGAATGGTTGTTGGAATCGCTTTTAAAATTTGTTCAACAATTAAATATTAGTGGTAATGAACAAGTTATTACCAATGCTCGACAATACAATGCATTGCATCAATCGCTCAATGCAGCACAAAGAGCTTTAGAGGTGTTGAGAATGAATTATTCGAACGATTTGCTTGCCGAAGAATTAAAAATGATAAACAACCATTTGGCTCAGTTAATAGGAGAAATACCTTCCAATGAAGTATTAAATGAAATATTTAGTCATTTTTGTATCGGAAAGTAATGTTTTAGTTTAAAGCAATCTTATATCGATAGGTCATCACATCAGCAATTGAATGACTATCTTTTTCTTCCATAACCGAAAGTATTATTTGTTTATTTTGAAATTGTGGAAGAAGATTATCATCAGAAACATGGATAATGGCGTCTGCAGGTATTTTATACCCATCATCGGTTTTAATACAGTCAAGGAAAAGTTCGCAATAAAGCTGACGTGCGTAATACTTGCCTTTTTCTAAGTGCATTATTTTACCATTATAACAAATAATTTCACCTGCTAACGAAAAATAGTGCTGATACATAGCTTTTATAATGCAGTTTGGCTTCATGTCAGTCGGAAAGTAAATAAGTTTTGATTCGTCTATCAGGTTATTGAACTGCTCAAAAGGAAGAGTTACTGTATCTGAAATGGTCGCTTTTGATAAATCGCTTATTAAATAATGTTTGTATATTTTTAATTGAGGAAGGAGTTTTAAAATCTTATCAAAATTGGGTTCACCAATATAATTTATGGAGATAATTAATACCGTTTTTTCAGTTTGGTTTGCATTTTTCTTGTGCAAAGTAGCTTTTAGGATAGAGCCGAGTTCATTGATTTTTATTTTTTGATTAAAGTCAAATAAAATATCACTAATTTCTTGAACTTCAATTTTCTTAGGCAATTGTAATCCTAACAAGAGATTGGTTTTAGAATTCATAAGGATTACTCTTTGGTTAATGAAACAAAGATATAGCTTAAAAACAATACCTTATTTTATTTTTGACCAATAATTTTAAACAAGTTATTAACAGTGGTTCTAAGGTTATAATTAGCTATGTGATTGATAATTTATAAATTAAACCATTCGTTTATAAATTGATTATGGTTTTCATGGGTTCCGATATAAAAATATTCGTTGCTTCTGTTATTATATGAATAGTTTTTTGACATTTCTTTATAATGTTGTACAATTTCTTTTATTGCATTGGCAATGTAATCAAGTTCTTTGTTTGTTAAAATTGGATGCAACGAAAGTCTGACCCAACCGGGTTTTTCTGATAAATCGCCGCGGTTAATTTTTTCGGTTATAGCTTTAGATTTTTCATGACTAACTTCTAAAAGGAAATGTCCGTATGTTCCGGCACAGGCACAACCACCCCTTACTTGAATGCCATAATAGTCACTTAAAAGGCGAACAATTAAATTATAATGTATTTCAGGATGATAAAAAGAAAATACAGGTAATCGATTTGAATGTTCTGATGCTAAGATTTTTAGATTGTCAATGTTCTGTAGTTTTTGCATCATGTATTCAACCATAAACTCTTCTCGTAGATGTATTTTGTCAACGGTCATTTGTTCTTTAAGTTTTATGGCTAATGCAGCTTTAATGGTTTGAAGAAATGCCGGTGTTCCTCCGTCTTCGCGTGCTTCTATGTCGTCAACGAATTTATATTCACCCCATGGATTGGTCCAATCAACCGTTCCACCTCCGGGTTGGTCGGGAATAGAGTTGTGGTACATTGCTCGGTCAAAAATCAATATACCACTCGAGCCCGGACCTCCTAAAAATTTGTGAGGTGAAAAAAATATTGCATCCAGCTTGGCGTAAGGGTCTGAAGGATGCATATCAATATTGTCGTAGGGTGCAGAGGCTGCAAAATCAACAAAACATAATCCACCGTGTTTGTGCATTATTTTTGCTATTTCATAGTAGGGTGTCCTAATACCAGTAACATTTGAGCATGCAGTAACCGAAGCAACTTTAAATGTTCTGTTTTTATATTTTATAAGTTTTTCTTCTAAATCGTTTAAATCAACCAGTAAGTCTTTTGTTGGACGTATTATTTCCACGTCTGCCATGCTTGCGTACCATGATGTATGGTTTGAGTGATGTTCCATGTGTGTAATAAACACCACAGGGCGTTCCCTTTCTTTGAGGCATTGTTTGTCCATTACCATACCACAATGTCGAAACCCTAAAATGCGTTGAAATTTATTTATTACGGTGGTCATTCCTGAACCTGCACTAATAATAACATCGTTGGGTCCTGCATGAACATGCTTTTTAATAATATGTTGTGCCTCGTGATAGGCTAATGTTAGTCGTTTACCCGTTTCGCTGGTTTCAGTGTGCGTGTTTGCAACAAAAGGACCTATTTCATTCGATAATTTATCTTCAATCGGTTTATATAAACGTCCACTTGCTATCCAATCGGCGTAAATAATTTCTTTTTTACCAAAAGGAGTTAAATATGAATGGTTTATCCCAATAGTGTTATTTCTATAAACTTCAAAATATTTTTCCAACATACGCTTAATATTAATGTAACAAAAATAGAGGATGTTTTTATTAATTCAAAGAACGAATTATAAGCTAAATGTTTAGATGAAAAAAAATTTGAATCCAATACAAATTTAGTATGGTTAAAAATATTAAATATAGAAATAGTCTAAATAAAAATAGTTATCTTTGCAAAAAAAATAGTTATGAATAATGCAATATATCATTTCAGAGAACCTCAGAATGAACCTGTGTTAAATTATAAAAAAGGTTCTGAAGAAAGAAAACAGTTAATGGATGCACTTAATAAAGTGGCATCAGAAAAAGTAGAAATTCCTTTAATAATCGGAGGAAAAGAAATTAAAACGGGTATAAAAGGTAAGGTTGTAATGCCCCATCGTTACCGTCATGTTTTGGCCGAGTATCATATGGCACAACCGGAGCATGTAAAAATGGCAATTGAGGCAGCATTAAAAGCAAAAACAGACTGGATGGAGCTTTCGTGGATAGAACGCGCCTCTATATTTCAAAGGGCTGCAGAATTAGTAAGCAAAAAATATCGTTATTTACTCAATGCTACTACCATGCATGGACAAGGGAAAAATGCTTTTCAGGCTGAGATTGATTCGGCCTGTGAGGTGATCGACTATTTAAGATTTAATAATCACTTTGCTTCAAAAATATATGAAGATCAACCTATAGCTCAAAACGATGTAATAAATAGGGTTGAATACAGACCTCTCGAAGGTTTTATATACAGTATATCACCTTTTAATTTTACTGCTATTGCAGCAAATCTGAACGCATCGGTTGCGCTGATGGGGAATGTGTTAGTTTGGAAACCTTCCACTACTGCCTTGCTTTCGAATTATTTATTAATGAAAATATTTAAAGAAGCAGGTTTGCCCGATGGTGTAATCAATTTTATTCCCGGAAAAGGAAGCCTAATAAGCGATGTTGTGTTAAATCATAAAGACTTTGCCGGTATTCATTTTACCGGTTCAACTAAAACATTTCGTGGATTATGGTCACAGATAAATGAAAATTTAGAGCAATATCGCTCATATCCAAAAATTGTAGGCGAAACAGGTGGTAAGGATTTCGTGTTTGTTCATCACTCGGCAAATGTAGATGAGGTTACAACAGCATTGATTCGTGGAGCATTTGAATATCAGGGGCAAAAATGTTCTGCTGCTTCCAGAGCTTACATTCCTCAATCTCTATGGCCGGATATAAAAAATAAATTATTGACCGAACTTGCTACTGTAAAATGGGGTAGTGTTGACGATTTGGATAATTTTATGAATGCCGTAATCGACAAAGAAGCCTATGAACGAATAATGAATTATATTAACAAAGCAAAATCATCCAATGAAGCAACCATATTGTTTGGTGGTAAAGGTGATGATTCGGTTGGTTATTTTATAGAACCGACTGTAATTCAAGCCCATAATCCTCATTTTATAACCATGGAAGAAGAAATATTTGGTCCGGTTTTAACGATATATATATATCCTGATGAAAAATATGAAGAAACATTGAAACTATGCGATGCTACTTCGCCCTATGCGTTAACCGGAAGTATCTTTTCATACGATCGTTATGCAACCATAAAAGCATGCAGAATATTAAGATATGCAGCCGGTAACCTCTACTTTAATGATAAACCTACCGGCGCTATGGTAGGTCAACAACCTTTTGGCGGTTCGCGTGGCTCAGGAACCAACGATAAAGCCGGTAGTCATTTGAATTTGTTGCGTTGGGTAAGTCCAAGAACCATTAAAGAAACATTGGTCCCACCTCAGGATTATAGATACGATTATATGAAATAAAAACATTTTTCGCATCTTATACTACCTTATTAAATAAATATTGAAATATCATTGTTGCTATTTTTGAAAATATTGACATTTATTGTCTTAATTTTCAATAAACTTTTTTAGCTTTGCATAAACCAAAGCAAAAACCATGAACAAAACTTTTTTGATATTTATTTTATTTTTTAATTTATATATAACAAATGCTCAAAAACAAAACAATACACCCGGTTCCGATTTTTTTGTAGATGTTTCGACATTTATTGATTTATATAAGGACAGTGTTATTCCCATAACTTTTTATGTTCATGAGAGTGATTGTTTTAATTGCAGCAATGATTTAAACTACATTGATATCTCTTTAAAACCGGCTTCATCTAATAATTTTGACAATCCTCTGGTTTTCGATACCATGCAATGGTCAAATTATATGTTGCTCTTTTCCGACTACTCAATTCAAAATTCAGCGTTACAAAGTCAATCGTTTCTTGATTCAAAACCAATTAATGATGAGAATCATTCCATTTTATTTACAGCGGATACCAACTGGTGGATTCCGGTTGTGCCGGTTGTTCATATAACCGAACACTATTTTTATTTCAATTTTAATATTCCATATAAGGTATGGTCGTATTATGTTAATTCTGATAGTGTTATTGATTTTCATGTTTATGTTAGCATAGATAACGATACCGATGAAGAATATTGGTTTCGGGTTTTTATTAGGCAAAATTCGATAATTCGTTTACCCGGTTGGTATCGCGGTGATACACATTTTCATGCTATTTATTCACAAAATAATGCCGAAAATGGTTTGCCACTTCATTCTTCTAAGGTAGCAGCCAAAATGTTAGGTTTAGATTGGATTACCGTTACTGACCATAGTTGCGATTTTGATAATTATGGGCAAAGTATGGTTCAGAACTGGCAAGATTTGGGAAATACTATATTCAATTTGAATTTGTCTGATTCAAGTTTTATTTTTATACGAGGAATTGAAGCATCCATAAAAAACAGTCAGGAAAAGGTTGTTCATAGCTTGGTATATCCAAATCCGTTACAGCCCTTTTCGTTACCCTATATTTTTGATGGAGGTGGGGATATGTCGTCAACAGTTGTAACTGTTGACATGATGCTTGATTCATTGAAAAAATATGATGCTTTTTGCTATGCTGCTCATCCATTTTCAGAGGGTGATGCACTATCGGTGATAGTAGGTGGTGGAGTTTGGAATTTAGGTGATAGCTTGTCACCGTTCAATGGTCAACAAGCACTATCGACAGGAAATGTTATTTGGAACGACCTGAATTTTAATTCTGATATTTACGATAATAGCGATAGTCTTGTATTTAAAGACCCTATTTTAGGCTTAGAAAATCTAAATTTGCTGAATACATTGACTTGTACCGATACAGATCGTGACCCATGGAACGTAGAGCAGCAGAATGAGCCATTTGGTTTTGTTGAAAGGCTCGAAAATGATTATATGCATAGCTATTATAGATTTAATCAAAATATGGAAGCATATAGCTTTCTATTAAGAAAAGGATTGAAAATGAAATTTCAAAATCCAACTGTTCGCCGTTGGAAACATTATCTTTCAGCCGGAAGTGATGCACATGGTTCATTTAATTATTCAAATACCGATTTCTTTTATGGAGGTTTAAATGGTTCGATGGAAGAAAATTATCCGGGAGCTTTTTCTACACTGGTCTATACACCTCAGGGAATGGGGCAAAATGGAGAACATATATTGCAAGCCTTAAAAGATGGACATTGTTTACTTTCGGAAGGACCGGTTGTAAATATGTTTTTGTACAATAATAATGATACCGCTATTGTAGGCGATGATATGATTATACAAATCAATGAATTAAACACTACCAAATTGAAAATCCAATTATATACGAATTATTACTATGGACAAAATGAAACGCTTGCCCTTTATTTTTACACTAAAGATAGTGTATATAGTTACTTTCCTACTGTAACATTGCCCGAAATGGAAATAGAATTGTCTGATTTATTTACACAATTTAATATCGATACTCATAGTAATCAATATTTTGCTATTCGAGCAGAATGGTATTGCCAAAAACAATTTTCAACTTCAGAGCAGCCCTTATATCGTAGAAACCAAAAGCGATTTATAGCTGCAACCAATCCAATTTGGTTGAAGATAGATAATACGAATGCGATATTATCTGATGTAAGTTTACATCATACAATGAGAGTTAACCCTAATCCTGCACACGATAAATGTACCATATATAAATGCAACGAAAATGTAAAATCGTTAACATTATTGGATGTATTAGGAAGGAGTTATATACCAAGTTATGTTGTAAATGGCGAAAAAATTGAAATCTCTGTAGGTAGTTTTAACACCGGGCTTTATTTAATTGTTTTAGAAACAGAACAATCGAAATATACAACCAAGCTACTAATAGAGTAGAATGAATTAAGTTTTAAGCTTTTTCTTTTTAGCAGCGGGAAATAGAACATTGTTTAAAATAAGTCGGTATCCGGCTGAGTTTTTTGTTAATTCTAATTTGGTAGGTGGGTCATAAACAAAATGTTGGTAGTCTTCGGGGTCGTGGCCTCCATAAAATGTAAAAAAGCCTTTGCCATGTATTCCGTATAAATAGCGGACTTCGTTGAGTGCTTTATTTTCGCCCATAATCAGTACATTTGGCTTAATGTAGTCTTTTTTAAAAGCGGTGGTTTGCCCCATAAAGCCCTTTATTAGGTTTTCATGATCTTGGCATAGCATGGTGGGAACGGGATCCCATTTTGCAGAAAAGTCAAAGAGTGTAAAATAATCGTCTTCTTGCTTGATTTTTCGGGTATGCGAAACATCAATATCAGAATGTTCATATTCGTATGGGTTGGTGATTATTTTAAAATTCCTGAACGCAAGACAATTGTCGTAATTGAGTTTAGCTTGAGCATTGGGGTCGGCGGGATCACCATCAAAGGGCGTCTCGCAAATATCAGTGCTTTCGGCAGCTAAAGCAATATCGTACGTGTCGGTAGCAGAGCACATGGCAAACAAAAATCCTCCGTTG
>DAOOWN010000101.1:0-9816 GCA_035371305.1 Bacteroidales bacterium | reverse complement strand
GTCCCGATGTAAATCGGGAAGTTCGCCGGTTCTCCCGACAATTCGGGACCGGCTCGTTATTGCACTTTACATGAAAAATATGATCATAAAGACATGAACGTAAAAACCTTTACCGGCTAAAGTTCTTTTATTTGAGTGGCACCAAAACATGTGTCATAATAACATAGTTCTATTTGGTTTGTATTATGATACAAAATAACTTGAATTAACCTTACGTTTATATTCCAATTCTTGATTAGAATAAATTTCTTTTGACTCGATGCTTGTATAGTATAATTTAGTATTTTAGCGAAAAAATTTGATGAAACAACTTATTTATATCTTATTCGCGTTTATTAGCTTGCCGGTTATTGCCCAGAAAAATATTGACTCATGTATAACGTTCCCAATGTTTACGGCAAATTATATGTTACAATTTCCGAGTGGCGATATGGCCAATAGATATGGTTTGAATTCCAATATCGGAGGGTCTTTTATGTTAAAAAACAAAAAGAATTTATTGCTCGAAATAAATGGAAATTATATTTTTGGTAACGTTTTAAAGGGTGATGCAACACATTTATTCGATAGTATCAGTACCTCGAATAATCAGGCTATTATCAATGAAAATGGTGAATATGCTAAGGTGCGTACATTCGAAAGGGGTTTTTTTATTGGAGCAAGGTTAGGGAAAATAGTTTCGTTTAATAAACCGAATCCAAATAGCGGTATTTTAGTCAGCATTGGAGGAGGATATCTTCAACATAAAATAAGAATCGAAAACGACGGCAATAATGCTCCTCAGATCATTGGCGATTATAAATTAGGATACGACAAAATGCGATATGGTTTTGCTGCCACAGAATTTATAGGTTTTATATTTTTTAGTAAAACACAAATGATGAACTTTTATGCCGGATTTGAATTTTATCAGGCATGGACAAAGAGTGGTCGCAGTTGGGATTTTAATTTGATGCGCAAGGACGATACTCCATATTTTGATTTACTTCATTCAATTAAAATAGGGTGGATAATTCCTGTTTATAGCCGTGAGCCTCAAAAATATTATTTTTATTAAATGATGTTGCTTTTTTACAGAATAGGATTGTGGATATACGCCGGTATAATTCATATTGTATCGTTGTTTAACAATAAAGCATTATTATGGATTAGAGGCAGGAAAAACATTTGGAAACGAATTGCTGATATAAAGCTTAATTCAGAGGAAAAAGTGATTTGGATGCACGTTTCTTCGTTGGGCGAATTTGAACAAGGCAGACCTCTAATTGAAGAATTGAAGAAGCAGAATCAAAATGTGCAAATTGTTTTAACTTTCTTTTCTCCATCGGGATACGAAATTAGAAAAAATTATTCCAATGCCAATGCTGTTTTTTATTTGCCGATTGATAGTCCACGCAATGCCCGGAAATGGTATGATTTAATAAAACCGGATTATGTGATATTTGTGAAATACGATTTTTGGTATTATTACATTCGCGAAGCACACTTGCGTAATATTCCAATTATACTTATTTCGGCTGTTTTTAAACCATATCAAATTTTCTTTAAATGGTATGGCCGTTTTTATCGCAAAATGTTAGGCTTTTTTAATTTTATTTTTGTTCAAGATGCAAATTCTGCCATAGAGCTCAAAAAGATAAATATAAATGCCGAAGTAGCCGGCGATACTCGTTGCGACAGGGTGATTCAAATTGCTCAAAACCCATTGCCATTGAACGAAGTGAAAGCTTTTATTCAAAATCGCTTTACCATTGTCGTTGGCAGTATGTGGAATGAAGATATGCAGGTATTGAAAGATACAATAAACAGCTCTGGCGAGGATATCGTCTGGATTATCGCTTCTCATAATATTGAAGATTCTTATATCAGCTTGCTTGAAAAACAGATTACCAAACCTGCCTTGAGATATTCAAAATTACAGGATTCAAAAGACAAGCAATTTCAGGTATTGTTTATTGACAATATTGGCAAACTTTCTTCTTTGTATCAGTTTGCAAAAATTGCCTATATTGGTGGAGGTTTTGGCAAAGGTATTCATAATATACTGGAGCCCGCCGTTTATGGAGTCCCTGTTGTTTTTGGACCTAAGTATCATAAATTTAATGAAGCTGTGGAAATGGTTTCTTGCAATGCGGCCTTTTGTGTTAAAAATCAACAGGAAGCTAAAAGCATTTTTGAAGTTTTAATACATAATGAATTGAAAAGAAATGCAGCTGCTACATCTGCTTATAATTATATAAAAAGCAAAGCAGGAGCTACAGCTCTGATTATTCAAAAAATTTATCTCAATTAATTTATTTATGATTCAACCAAAGCAGGTGTTATGGCTTATTTCGTTGACGTTTATTTTAAGTTTCAGACTTAAAGGCCAAAATGAAATAATAAAGATAAAATTTCCTGAATCTGATTTTTTTAAAGTAGGTAGTTTGAATTTTAATGCATTATCAAATAAAGAAATATCGAGATCTTATGATTTAGATATTATTGTTCCACTGCGTTATTTAAGACCTATTACTTTTGTGGGATTAGGTGTAATAAGCCCAATGAATAAAAAAACAATGCTGTTCGGAAAATTAGGATTGAATTTTAATCTGAATAAAAAGCAAAAATTGGGATTAGGAATAAATTATAATTATATTTTTTCGGATAAATCTTCTGTATTTAACCTTCAACTTATTAAAAATTTATATTTATTTTCATTTGATAAAAAATATCTAGCTTTTTTAAATTTTAAAGCAGGAATAAGTTATTTTTCGTTTAATAACAGTTTTTTATTTGAAATTGGATCAGGTATTACGTTTGGAGAAAGAATTTATTATAAAAAACCTATTCTTTATTTTTATTCTAAAGACACCTTAGATCTGGATGTAAACATGCATTTTAATGGACAATTAAAATTTTCGTTTCCGCAATATCACGATAAGTGGGAAATAAAAGTTTTTCCAAATTCAGATATAATTGACAAAACAAATGGTAATCGTTACCAATATCTGTTTTGGGAAGGAGAATACAAAAAACCACAAAAGGACAGAATAAAAACCGGTTTTATTGTTAATAAAAACGAAATGACAGATTTTTTAATTAAAAAATTGAGTGAAATAGGCTTGAACTATAGAGAAATTAATGATTTTATAACTTATTGGGTTCCTGGTTTAGAGCATGAGAAATATTTAATCCATTTTGTTCAAAACGAAGAATGTAATCAAATTTGTAGTTATTATTTCAATAAACAGCCGGAATCATTTATCAGACTGATTGTTTGGTTTGTTGAATTAGATAGTTATGAAAAAGATAAAATAGAAGAACAAAAACTTATTAGAAATTATAGAAAAGATTTTACAGTAGTAGAATGGGGTGGAGCAATTATTAAATGACAGATTAAAATAATTTATTCCTCTTTAGCAAATAGGGCAAAAGGACTTGAGAAAAATCTTGGTTAATATCTGCTTCAACAAAATCGATTTGAAATTGAGTGCATTTGTTTTTTAATATTTCTGCATTTTGATGTGAAAGCTGTTGATAGATTTGGCGTATTTCGTTGGGGTTTAGTTTTCGTTCCGATTTTGTTTCTAAATCAACAAATTTATAGGGGCGGTTATTAAAGTCGAAATCGAGTTCCTTTTTTTTATCCACCACATGGAATAATATAACTTCGTGCTTACGGTAACGAAGATGTTGCAATGCTGAAAACAATTCTTCCGATGGATTATCGGCAAACATATCTGAAAATACTATAATGAGTGAACGTTTGTGGGCATTTTCGGCAAGAAAGTGGAGTGAATCGGCAATATTGCTCTTTCTTGGTTGGTTAACATCATAGTTTTTCAATAGATTTTCTAATTGTCCAAATAGGTATTGAGCGTGTAATTGCGAAATTCGCGCCGGGGTCAGCAATTCGTTTTTTTCGTTAAAAAGCATTATTCCAACAGCATCACGCTGATTACGAAGTAAATGAATTAAACCGGCAGCAGAAATCACCGAGAAAGCCAGTTTTGAAACTTTTTCTACGCTTTGATGCGGAAATAGCATACTCGAAGATGTGTCAATAGCAATAAAACTTCTAAGATTGGTTTCTTCTTCGTATTTTTTAACATATAGGCGGTCGGTTCGAGCAAAGAGCTTCCAATCCACATGACGAGTACTTTCTCCGGTATTGTATTGGCGATGTTCGGCAAACTCGACCGAAAAGCCGTGATAAGGACTTTTGTGCAAACCGCTAATAAAACCTTCGACTACAAATCGTGCAATAATTTCGAGGTGATCAAAATCGTGCACTTGTTCTAAACGATGGATGTATTTATCGTTAATCATAGTACAAAAGTAAGTGTTTTTTTTTAGCTCAATCCATTTTTAATCCTAATTTAGTTTAAAAATGCTAAATCGCTTAAATTATAAAGGCTATGCAAATGCACAGCCCTTATCAAAATTTAAATGAAAGAAACAAGATATATCTTATAAAGCACCTTCGTCGTATGCCTTTTCTCCATGAATAGCAATATCGAGGCCTTGTTTTTCAGTGTTTTCGTCAACTCTTACAGGAGTTAAAAGGTTGATAAGTATAAGCATTAAATAGGTGAATATAAATGCATAAACAGAAGCTGCAACTACAGCAACAATCTGTTTTACTAAGAATGAACTGTCGCCAAAAACAAGACCATCAGCACCAAACTGATTAACAGCTTTTGAAGCAAATACACCTAATAAAATAGTGCCCAAAACACCACCTACACCATGTACACCCCATACATCAAGAGCATCATCCCATTTCATTTTATTTTTAAAGCTTACGGCAAAATAGCAAACAATGCCTGCTGCAGTACCAATAATCGGAGAAGTCCAAACCGGTACAAATCCGGCACAAGGTGTAATAGTAGCCAAACCTGCAATAGAACCTGTTAAAAGCCCTATAAATTTAGGTTTCTTTTCTTTTGACCATTCAATTACCAGCCATGCAATAGTTGCGAATGAAGCAGCAATATCGGTATTAATAAAAGCTGTTGAAGTAATAAAGTCAACCTGCACTTCGCTACCGGCATTGAAACCATACCAGCCAAACCATAATAAACCACTACCAATAGCAACTAAAGGAATACTGTTAGGAGTAGAATTTTTGTCAACGCGAGCTTTAACATAAAAAACAGAAGCTAATGCAGCGAAACCGGCAGTTGCGTGAACAACAATGCCCCCAGCAAAGTCAAGAACACCCCATTGTGCCAATAAACCACCACCCCAAATCATGTGAACAAAAGGGTAGTAAACAAAAATTTGCCATATCGTTAAGAAAATCATATAGGCTTTGAAGTTTATACGATTTACAAATGCACCGGTAATAAGAGCGGGAGTAATAATTGCAAACATCATTTGGTAAGCAAAGAAAACAAATTCGGGAATTTTTCCATTGGTATACATGCTATCAGAATTAATACCATTGAGAAAAGCTTTTCCAAAATCGCCAATAATGCCACCTTCGCCACCACTAAAGCAGAGTGAATAACCAAATAAAACCCAAAGAACGGTTGTCCAGCCAAGTGAAACAAAGCTTTGGATCATAATACCTAAAATATTTCTCTTGGTAGCAAGACCACCATAGAAAAATGCAAGTCCGGGAGTCATTAACATCACCAAACTTGTTGCTAAAAGCATAAAACCAGTTGAACCAGTGTCGATCATAAAACAAATTTTTAATGGTTAGTATTAAATTATTAAAAAGTAAATCCGAAAAGAAGATAAACATTCTGAGATTGGGGATTAAAAATCAAAGAGCCTTTAACAGGAAGTTCAAAATCATTTGAAATTTTAATCTTTCTATAACCTGTAACACCCATGTTTATAACGCCCATTGTATTCCCATATGCTCCTGCCTGTGGTGTGAAACCTAAAAACACATCGGCATTGTTATCTTTAACCTTAAATGAATAACCTAACTCAACATAAGTTGAATAATAAGTTTTATCGGTGGTGTCTTTTGCTGCATCATATCCCCATCGTTTATCATTGCCATAAACAAATGCGCCAGCTAATAACCATAGTGGGAAATTTTCATTTCCTTTAAACTGGAGTGCTGTTTCAATAGTATGAGCAGTTTTTTTATCGTCGAAGATAAAATAACGGTTGTCGGGCGAAGCATCTATGCCGTTCGCGTATGGAATATAGTAATCGGTAAGAATCAATGAAAAATTCTTAACCGTATATTTAGCGTACAAATCTATTTCTTTATAAAAACTATTTGTAGCAATAGCGCCCCAATAACCAATTTCGAAGTTTTTAACAGTTACTGAAAGAGTTGGTTGTATGCTGGGAGAATTACCATAATCGGTTCCTCTCCACACATAACGACTCATAATATCTGAACCGATGTTTAAATTTACGTTACATTTACCGGAATCTTCCTGCGAAAAAACTGAAAAAGAAGAGCTTAAAACAATTAAAATAAGGCTAATAGATAGTCTAACGTTTCTCATAAATATTATACAATTTTGGTTTTAGCAAAGTTAGCTAACGCCTATAGTCTGTACAATTAGAGAAACCTTTGATTTTGTATAGGAAATTTTCTAGAAAATAGGTAAAATCCTTAGATTTCTATTATTTTATTTTTAATAGCAAAATGAACTAATTCGGCAGTATTTTTCAGTTTCAGTTTTTGAAAAATATTACTTTTATGGCAATCAACTGTTTTTATGCTGATAAAAAGCTTTTCGGAAATTTCTTTTGCTGATAAACCTAATGCCAGCAGCTTTAGGATTTCCATCTCTCGCTTAGTCAATTCCTTATTTGCCATTATTTCTTGTTCGAAATGAAATTTTCTACTGAAGTTTTTCATGAAGTTTTCTGAAACGGACTTGCTAAAATAATCTTCACCTTTATAAATGGAATGAATAGCGTCTAAAAATTCTTCACGCGACGAATCTTTTGATATGTATCCTTGAACTCCTGCTTTGATGGCGTTCATTACAAATTCTTCTTTGGTGTGCATGGAGAGAATCATGATTTTAATATGTGGGTAGAATTGTTTCAGTTGTTTTGACACCTCAATTCCTGAACTTTCGTTTAAGGTAATATCTAAAACAATTAAATCAGGATTATTGCTTTTCAAATAGTCATAAAGTTCCTGACAGGTGGAGAAATCGGCTACAATTTCTATGTTACTGTCATCAGAAAGCAACGATTTAATGCCATCTCTGAAAATTTTATGATCGTCAACCAATACGATTTTTATCTTTTCCATATTAAACAGGTATTGATATTTTTATACGTGTTCCGGCTCCAGGTTCAGTTTCAATTTCGATAGAGCCGTTTAATAATTTAACTCGTTCTTGTAAGTTTGCAATTCCATTTCCTTTTGACTTATGGTTTAATGAGAAACCGCATCCATCATCCTCGATGCATAGATTTATATTATTCTGTTTTTTATATAATGAAACTATTGCGTTTTGAGCTTTTGAATGTTTGGTAATGTTATTTATTGCTTCTTGAACTATTCTATAGATGTATATTTGGTCTTTTTCTGAAATTGTTTTTTCATCAATATTTTCAAATTTATATTGAATGTTAATGCCGGTATTAATTTTTGTTTCGTTACATATATTATTTAAACCTTCGTTCAATCCAAAGTTTATCAACACGCTGGGAGTTAGGTTATTAGAAATTACACGAAGTTCTTTTATTATTATTTTGAGCAATTCTTGACTTTCAATAATTTTATTTTTCAATTGTTTGTCGTCTGAATTTTTGCTTTGTTCGAGTTTTAGATTTGCTGCTAGAACCATTTGGCCAAGGCTGTCATGTAAATCTCTTGCCAAGCGTTTCCTTTCCATTTCTTGCCCATCAATTAGCGAGCTTATTCTCTTAATTTTTTCTTCTTCAATTAACTTAGATTGTTCTTTAATTTGATAAATCATTTTGTTAAAAGTTTCGGTTAGCGTGCCTATTTCATCATTAGACGCAAGTTCAATATTAATATTATAGTTGCCTTTGGTTATTTCTTCGCTTGCTTTTTGTAATCTTTTAATAGGCAAAGTTATCCTTTTTGAAATAAAAAAAGCTAAAATAAAAATAAAACCTGCAATAAAAATTCCGGTTATTAATATGTTATCTCTAATAGCTGAGATGGATTTCATGGTTTCTTTTTCGTCTATTTCTGCTAAAATAATCCATTTCAAACCTTCTATAGTTAATGGACTATAAGAACTTAAACAGCGAATGTTGCGATAATCGGAAATAATATCAGTACCTGTTTGACCTTGAAGAGCTTTTTTGACCGAACCCGATTTTACTTTAATTTTTAAAATTGTTTTATGAAAAAAGCGTGAATTACTTCTCATGAGCGAATCGCTACCTACAATATAGGTCTCGCCAGTTTTTCCTAATCCATTATTACCCGAGTAATCATACATTATTTTGTTAATGTTTGCTATTGGAATTTCGAAGACTAAATAGTTTTCTTTGTTATCAATTTTTTTAAAAATGTAGATATTTTGGTTTTCCGGCGTAATATCTTTTATATATATATTATTAAAATGAGTTATGGATTTAGATGTTTTTAAGATGTATTCTTCTGTTTCTTTGTTGTAGGGTGATAAGGAAAATGTTTTCTGATTTTTTAGTAAATACACATTCGATAAATAGGTGTATTTTATTAATAAGCCAGTATCAATATTATTGCTTAATGCGTTAAGATTGTATATTTTAGAGCTCTGATTTATTTCATAGATTCTATCTTTAAAAAAACTTTCTACTCGTTTTTGTTTTTCAATTCTTAGTGAAATTAATTGGTCAAAAGTTCTGTTAATAATAGCTTTTTTGGCATAATAGTAATTCAACGAACCAATAAGTGTAATAATAAATAATGTAATGGCAATAAAATATAAAATGAGTTTTTCTGATATGCTTACATAGCCTTTCATAACTTATTCTCCAAAGACAACGGTTTCGTATATATATATTTCTGCGTCTTTCCATCCATCCCATCCAATTTCGGCTTTATCGCGAGAACAATGCCCCAACAATTCTTCTTTTGTCCATCCGGTTTTGTTTGCTACCTGAGGCAAAAAGGTTCCGCTTTTTGTGCCTTTTATAATGTATATTCCGTGTGTACCCAATACTATTTCAGATATGTTATATATTTTTTTTAAAGGGCTCAATATTGAAATTTCAATAGTTAAATCATTCAATTCTGTTGAATCTACAGGTCTAAAACGATGATCGCGTGTAGCAGCAGCAATGGCCATATCGTGTATGTTTTGTGCAAGCGTTTTCTGTGTTTGAAAAGTTCCAATACAGCCACGTAATTCGTTATTGTTATATAGAGAAACAAAGACGCCATAATGTTTTTGTGCAAATGGCTCGTTGGGTTGTTCAAGTGTGTTTTTGGTGTTGGATAAGTAATTTTCAATGCTTTTTCTGGCATACTTCAGCATTTTTGTTTTTGCTTCTTCAGATATATCAGGGAAGGTGTCTATGTCGTAAATTGCAAATGAGGCATAACCTACTACCTTATTTTTATCTCCGGCAGCATTATCGCCACTAGTGATATATGAAATAATTTTAATAGTAGAATTATTGCTCATTTGCATTAAATATAGCAATGTAGCAATTGGGTATCTGCCACAGGCACGTGTTAAAATGTTGTCAACTTTTGATACCTGATTTGCTACACTGTCAAAATGTTCGGCATTAGCAGATAAAATAGCATCAATGGTCTGGTTGTCAATTTTAATGGCTTGATTATATTCCGGATAATGAGACAAATCGCTGCTAAAAATGAACAAATTGTTTTTATTAAAATATGGAAGTAACGTATGAGCAATAAGCTTACAA
>DAOOWN010000100.1:0-9931 GCA_035371305.1 Bacteroidales bacterium | reverse complement strand
TGATATTCATGGAATTACACCTGATGATACAGCTAACGCACCAACTTTTGATAAAGTTTGGCATAAAATAGAGCCATTTATTAAAGAGCAAAATGTTGTTGCTCACAACGGTTTTTCTTTTGATTTTCAGGTATTAGAAAAAACACTTGAATATTACGGAATGCAAGCGCCTGATTATGAGAAATATTGTACTTACCGCATTTTTAAAGATAATCTTGCATCCCTTTGCAAATATTATAAAATCCCATTAAATCATCATGACGCATTGAGCGATGCTAAGGCATGTGCGGAATTGTTTTTATTACATTTAAACAATATTACATCATGAAAGATACGAAGGCTGAATTTTCAATAAATGCCAAAACTTGTACTCTATAAATCAATTTTCAAAGAGTATTATAAAACTTCGTTTCATGAAAAAATTGAAAATTTAAAAAATCTTTATGGGAAATACCTATAGATATTGAACATATTCAGTATTATCATGACAAAGATGGTGAAAAACCTGAAGATATTTGGGAAGAATGGCAAGAAGATATAAACTCAATTGGGAACTTAATGATTTTAGAACAGGAAATTAATCGTTCAATTAGCAATAATACGTACGATAAAAAAGTACAATTTTATACTGAAAGTTTATTCTCGATAGTGAAAAAACAGGTAAAACAATTTCCTGAATGGTCGCTTGGATAATATATGGTAAGAAAGCAATACGAAACAAGAAAAATATTGCAATATCTTTTTGATTAATCACAAAGGTGCGACATCTATTGTCGTACTCTGCGCATATCTTTGTTCAAAATATTACAGATATGGAAAAGAATATAAAATTTAGATTATTGGAAAGTATAGGCAAAGTATATGAGCAATCAAAATATTGCAAGCTTGATTCAGCATTTTTTGAAGAAGTTGATGCGGAATTAAAATACCTTTCCGATTATTTTAACGTTTCCCGAAGTCAGTCGCTAATTATAGCAATAGTTTTTGTTCTAAATTACAAAGATGATGCTGTTGATTTGAAAGACCTGATAGAGCATTTCGACTGTAATCCCATGAAAATATTAGAATTAAGTGATGATTTTGAAACGTTATACTCAAGGGAAATTTTAAAAAAACAAAAATCTTTTTTCAGAGTTAGATTATTCCTATCAAACGATTCGTTTATTATAAATGAGAAAATTACCGAGGCAATCCTGAGTAATAAACCTATGCCCGTAATTGAGCGAGAAGGGATTAAAGATGTGATAGAACTTCTTGAAAAATTTCACAAGTTAGGAGAACAACGAAAGACAGATGAATTAGCTACTTTTGAGCTATTCAAACAAACAAAAGAGCTTATTTCTTCAAATTTACATTTTCCACTAATCAAGAAAATTAATGATTTACAGTTTAGCATTGAAGATACATATTTATTCCTTTACTTGATTTGGAAAACCATTACGGGCAGTGAAGCTACTGATGTTGAACATGCTACAGAAGTGATTTTTGACAATTCTTCAGAAAGGGTTAGCTATGTTCAAAAGATTTTGTCGAATGAAAATGTGTTAGTCAGTCGAAATTATATAGAATTAGTAGAATCTTTTTTCTTTAACGATGCTGAAATGAAGCTTTCTGAATCTTCAGTTAAAATGCTACAAGAATTTGGGTTAAAACTTTATGCTAATAAAAAGAAACGAGATAATATTATTGAACCAGCTAAAATAAACTCTAAAACACTATATTTTAATGAATTTGAGAGTAAACAGCTTGATTTGTTAAAAACATTGTTGCAGGAAGATAATTTCAACGAAACGCAAAACAGATTACAAAGTAAAGGATTACCGAAAGGTATAACTGCTTTATTGCATGGTTCGCCTGGTACAGGGAAAACAGAAACGGTTTATCAAATTGCTAAGGATACAAATAGGGAAATTGTGAAAGTTGATATTAGTCAATCAAAATCAATGTGGTATGGAGAGAGTGAGAAGATTATTAAACGTATTTTTACAGATTACAATGCATATGCAAAAGATTGTGAACGCATGCCTATTTTATTGTTTAACGAAGCCGATGCAATTATTTCAAAACGGAAAGAAAATAGTTTTTCGAATGTCTTACAAACCGAAAATACAATTCAAAACATTATCCTTGAAGAACTTGAAAATTTTGAAGGAATATTTTTTGCCACTACCAACCTTGCAAAAAATCTAGATTCAGCATTTGAAAGACGTTTTTTATTTAAAATTGAATTTCAAATACCCGATATTTCTGTAAAAGCCAAAATATGGAAATCAAAATTACCAAGTCTTACTGAGTCTGAATGTGAGACCCTTGCAAAACGCTTTGATTTCTCCGGGGGTCAAATAGATAATATTGTCAGAAAGAGTGAGATTCATGAAATAATTTATGGTAATTTTGTCGATTTCAGCAATATTATCGAATTTTGCAAAACAGAGCTATTGTCAAAAAATAGTGGAATTAAAATAGGTTTTACAAAAACATAAAATTATGTCAAAAAGAGAATCAATTGCACGATATAATTTGATAATAAAAAAACTAAGGAAACAACCTTCTACGTTTTCTGAGATTTCTGACTACCTCGCTTTTGAATCAGATTTGCAGGAATACAATTTCAATGTATCGAAACGAACATTTCAACGGGACATTGAAGATATTCGTTCGATTTACAATATTGATATTCAATATGATTTTTCGAGAAAGGTTTATTATATTGAATTTGACGAACAACAGGAAATAAACGAAAGGATATTAGAAGCATTTGATACATTCAATGCCTTGAATATAACCGACAGGCTTTCAAACTACATTCACTTTGAAAAAAGGCGACCTCAAGGAACCGAAAATCTTTATGATTTGCTACATGCCATAAAAAATAAGGTTCAAATATCATTTTCATATCAAAAATTCTGGGAGGATGAAATTACACATCGCATTACTGAGCCTTACGCACTTAAAGAATTTAAAAACCGTTGGTATTTACTTGCAAATGATTTGAAAGACAAGAAAGTAAAAAGCTTTGCATTAGACAGGCTATCTGAATTGGAGATAACTAGAAAAAAATTTCAGCTGCCACATGATTTTAATGTAAATGAGCATTTTAAATATTGCTTTGGGATTATAAACCCGAATGATCATAAACCACAGGAAATAATTTTATCTTTCGACCCTTTTCAAGGAAAATATATAAAAACACTCCCACTTCATGAATCACAAGTAATTCTAAAAGACAACGAAGACGAACTACTTATACAACTTACATTATTTGTTACGCATGATTTATTAATGGAAATTTTATCGTTTGGCGATAGTGTTAAGGTTATTCAACCAGTGAGTTTGATTGCAGAAATTAAGAAAACGTATGAAAATGCATTAAGACTTTATTGATGTGTCGATAACTAAAAAATGAAATTAGCGGTTGAATTAATTTTTGGAATCGGATAGTTTTGATTTTGTGGAAATTTTCTGTTGAACTACGTCTTATTACATATTACTTGCTTTTCTCGATGAAGGAATAAAAAAAGGCTGACTCGATGTTGAGACAGCCTTTATGGGTTGGAATAATTTATCTTTAGTTGTTTGCAGAGAAAAATGGAACGGTTTCCTTATTGTATTTTCCTGCTTTTAGGTTTTCTTGAATAATGCTAAACGCATCGATGGTGTATTTAACATCTTCTAACGTATGAACAGCGGTGGGGATAATTCTAAGCATAATGACATCCTTTGGAACAACCGGATAAACAACAATTGAACAGAAAATATTATATACTTCGCGTAGTTCAAATACAATATTGGTGGCTTCTAATACGCCCCCTTTTAAGAAGATGGGTGTAACAGGTGATTGTGTGTTTCCGATGTTGAAACCTTTTTCTTTTAGCCCGCTTTGTAACGCTTTTACTATTGTCCAAAGTTTTTCGCGAAGTTCCGGTTTTGTTTGCAATAACTCTAAACGTTTTAACGCTCCTAAAACCATGGGCATCGGCAACGATTTGGCATATATCTGAGAGCGTAGGTTATAGCGAAGATAATCGATAACTTCTTGAGTTGAGGCAACAAAACCGCCAATACCGGCCATTGATTTTGCAAAAGTGGCAAAGTAAACGTCCACTTCGTCCATAACGCCAAAATGTTCCGATGTACCGGCTCCAGTAGCTCCCATTGTGCCAAATCCGTGAGCATCGTCAATCATGAGGCGGAAATCAAATTCTTTTTTCAATTTCACAATTTCGTCTAGTTTCCCTAAATCTCCGGCCATTCCATAAACACCTTCGGTAATAACAAGAATTCCACCACCGGTTTTAGCTGCTAATGCCTCGGCATGTTTTAGTTGAAGTTTGAGTTTTTCCATGTTGTTGTGTGGATAAACAAAACGTTTGCCCATATGTAGGCGTAAACCGTCCATTATACAAGCATGTGCTTCGCTATCGTAAACAATAACATCGTTTCGGTTACAAAGAGCATCAATAATGCTAACCATGCCTTGGTATCCGTAGTTGAGTAAGTAGGCATCTTCTTTCTTTTCAAAAGCTGCTAATTTGCGTTCTAATTCTTCGTGTATGGAAGTATGCCCCGACATCATACGTGCACCCATAGGATATGCCATGCCATATTTTTGAGCTCCTTCGGCGTCAGCTTTGCGTACTTCGGGATGATTGGCTAATCCCAAATAATTATTTAAACTCCATGTTAAAACTTCCTTGCCTCTGAACATCATTCTGGGTGCTATTTCACCCTCTAATTTTGGGAATGCAAAATATCCATGAGCAAAAGATTGATATTGTCCTAAAGGACCTTTTTGTTTTTTAATTTTATCAAAAATATCCATTGTGTATGTTTTTTAAAATTTTGGCAAAGTTAAGCATTTAGTTTATAAAGTGTTTCTCTGAGGAATGAAAAATCATTTAACGATGTTTCCGGCTTTATAAATATACTGATTGGTTTTATTTCCTCCTTCGTCAAATTCTATCCACGTACCTTCTTTAAGGTCGAGGTTATAGGCTCCTTCAATTTGTTTGGTTCCGTTTTCGTAAAAGCATGTCCACATTCCTTGTCGTTTGTCGTTTTTGTATTGACCTTCGCAGGCTTTAGTTCCCGATTCGTAATATTCAATCCATAAGCCGTTTTTCAATCCTTTTAAATAGCTGCCTTCGGATGCTTTTTTGCCGTTCGATTCGTGGTATTCAATCCATCTGCCTTCTTGTTTATCATCTTTAAATGTTCCGCTCATTTTGTCTTTTCCGCTTTCGTAATAATAATTGGCTTGTCCGTTTAATTTGCCGTTTGCCCATGTTTCAACCGATTGTCTGTTACCGCTTTCGTACCACGATAATGATTGTCCGCTTTTTTGTCCGAGGTTGTAATATTCTTCTCGTTCTTTTTTACCATTTGCATAGTAAGTAATACGTTTGCCAGATAATTTTCCTTCTTTGTATTGTTCTTCGCACTGTACTTTTCCGTCTTCATAAAAATATTGCCATTTTCCTTCTTTTTGACCGGCGAGGTAAGAGCCTTCGGTTTTTTTCTGTTGATTGTCGAACCATTCTGTCCATGTTCCTTGTCTTTTACCTGTTTTAGCAAATCCTTCCGATTTTTTTTGTCCATTTTTGTACCATTCGCTTATTGTACCATCTTCTTTATCTTTTATGTAACTTGTTTCGGATGCTTTTTGTCCGTTGTCGTAATACGTTCTAAATGTTCCGTCTTTTAAGCCATCTACAAACATCCCTTCGGCTTTAATTTGACCGTTTTCGTACCATTCTTTATACTCTCCGACTTGTACTCCTTTTTCCCAGTTTTCGATAAGCATGGGTTGGCGACTTTGATACCATGCCTGAATGAGTCCGTTTTTTTTGCCGTTCACATAGTTCCCTACAAAAGCTTCGCGTCCGTCTTCGTACCATGATTTACTTTCGCCTTCAAGCTTGCCCATGATATAATTTTCGATGGCTTTGAGTTGTCCGTTTTCGTACCACCATTGCCACAATCCGTCTTTCTTTTCATTGCATGTAGTGCCTTCGAGTTTTGGTTTTCCGTTAGAATAGGTTTCTCGGATGGTTTTAAAGATAAGGTCTGTTGTAGCAACACCATTTTTATCCCAGCTTTTCCAAATTCCTTCTCTTCTGTCGTTGACAAACTTGCCTTCTTGAGCTTTTTTGCCGTTATCATGATAGTAAACAGCACTACCATTTAACTTACCGTTATTGCAAATGCCCTCAAATGCCTTTACACCGTTTTCGTGATATTCAATTTGTGAACCTACTTTTTTCCCATTTTCGTAAGTAACTTCCGATTTTTTTTGTCCGTTTTTATGATACGTAATTTTTTGCCCGTTTAAAATACCTTCGTTGTAAGTTTCTTCTATTGATTTTTTACCGTTTGAATAATATTCAATCCATTTCCCGTCTTTTTTCCCGTTTTTCATTTCGCCTTCCCATTTTTTTTCTCCGTTTTCGTACCATGCAGCCCATGGTCCATTACTGATACCATTTTTATAGTTTTCGCGGAATTTTAGTTGACCATTTTCGAACCACCAAAGCCATTCGTCTTCTTTCTTGTTGTTTTTGTACGTAGCCAATTCTGCCTTATCGCCAGAGGGGAAAAATTTAATGGTTGTTTTGTATGCATCTTCAGTTATTATATTGCTGTTTTCATCGTACGAAGTCCAGGTGCCGTCTTTGTAGCCGTTTTTAAACGTTCCTTTGAGTTTAAGTTTCCCATTTTCGTAAAATTCTGCATAATATCCGTTGAGGGTGTCGTTTGCATAGGTCTTAATGTATTGCTTGTTTCCGTTTGGGTAAAATGAAATTTCTTGTCCGTCTTTTTTTGCTTCGTTGTAGTTGATGATCATTTTTGTTTTTCCGTCTTCGTAAAATTCTTTGTATTTATCATGTTTTTTGCCGTTTTTTAAGGTAAATTCGCTTTTTACTACATTTTTAGCATACCATTCGGTTGATGTTTGATATAACACTTCTTTGCTGGTTTTACCGAATTTATCCCATTCTATCCATTTGCCTACGCGTCTGTCGTTTTTATATTGTCCTTGTTCTTTAATTTGACCGTATGGATAATAAAATGTGCCAATACCATTAAGAGTGCCTTCTTTGTAGTTGCCTTCAAATATTTTTAATTCGTCTTCGTCAAATTCTCTCCAAACTTTATCTTTTTGTCCTTTCTTAAATGTGCCTTCGTATTTTTTCTTTCCATTAGGCCATTTGCCTATGCAGGCTCCTGTGTATGGCTCGCCGGTAAGCTTTAAATAGTAGGTGTTGTTATCTCGCTCTTCAAGTTGGTCTAAGGATACTTCTTGAGCCACAATAGGGCTGATAAACAAAGTAAAGATTAATAAATAGATAAAACGTATCATAATTCAACATTCTTTGCACAAAAATAAGTAATCATTTGTAAGTTTGAATAAAATGTTAATAAATTATATGAATTTGATAAAAAAAAGAGGGGACAGCCCCCTCTTAGATTTGAATAACCGATTGAAAATTAGAAAGTAAAATTTACTTGATTGCTTCTTCAAAACGTTTTTCTACTTCTTTCCAGTTGACAACATTCCAAAAGTTTGTAACGTAGTCAGGACGTCGATTTTGATATTTTAAATAGTACGCATGTTCCCACACATCGAGACCAAGAATGGGAATTCCTTTTTGTTCGGCAACATCCATTAGAGGGTTGTCTTGGTTGGGTGTGGATGAAACAAAAAGCTTTTTGTTCTTATCTACTGCAAGCCATGCCCAACCGCTTCCAAAACGAGTTTTTGCTGCGTTTTCAAATTGTTCTTTAAATTTGTCAAAAGAACCAAACGCTTCATTTATGGCTTCTGCTAATTTCCCGCTCGGGCTTCCTCCTGCATTGGGAGCCATGATGCTCCAGAATAAGGTGTGGTTAAAATGGCCTCCTCCGTTATTTCTGACGGCAGCCGGATATTGACTCATGTTTTGAAATAATTGCATCAAACTTTTCTTTTCCATTTCGGTGCCTTTTATGGCTGCATTTAAATTATTGACATATGCACCATGATGCTTGTTATAATGGATGTCCATTGTTTGAGCATCTATATAAGGCTCTAATGCCTCGTAACCATAATTCAGTTTTGGTAATTCGTACGGATAATTTAATCCGTTTTCGTTCATTTTTATATTTTCCATATTGGTAATTTTTAAGGTTGTTGAATCATTTTGTTCAATTAAAAAACTTGTTAGCATTAATAAGTATATCATACTTTATGATTTTTGTACAAAAATAATAATTTATAATTAGATTAATTCTACATTAGCTAAAAATTAACTATTTTTAAGAACTTCGATTTGGAATGATGCTGCAAGATGGAGACGTAAATAATTTTTGTAATTCTTGTTTATTTTGTACTTTCGTTCAATGAATTCCATCTTGATAAATATAAAAGAAAATAAGCTTTTTTCTGTTGTTTGGGTCATCCTTTTTGCTCTGTCTTTCTTCATTTTACTATATAAACCTGATTTTTCAAATCACTACGAAAATGCCGAGAAAATAAAAAGGGTATTAATAGAAAAGGAGCAAATTGCTCAACAAATTATTGAAAAAGAAAAACGTATTTTGATTAAAGATGGCTTAACAGGTTTACACAGTGCTGAAAATGAGCAATATTTGTTAGAACAAACATTAAAAGATGTATTTTTCGTCTGTTACAAAAACGATAGTGCCGTATTTTGGTCAAATGGAGATTTTTTGCCGTTAACTTTCTCAAAAAAAACTGCAGAAAAAACAAAAATAGTATTTATTAATGACACTTGGTCTTATATTCATGCTAAACAGGCGGGTGATTGGTTTTTGGTGGCATTTATTCCGATTAAAAAAGAGTATCCATTTGAAAATAAGTATTTAAATAATTATTATTTTAAAAATTTTGAGGTTTCGTACGATTATTCGTTTTCCTTATTGCCTCAGCTATCGGCTTATTATGTAACCAATTCCAACAACGAATTTCTTTTTTCTATTCAACCTCAAAAAGCATTAAATCCGTCTTTCTTAAATTATTTACTTCTTTTTGTTTTAAGTCTTGTTTTTATACTTTTACACTCGGCCATCCTTTTAAAAAAATCGTTAAAAGCCACATTTTTTTGTATTATTGGCCTTTTGTTGTTGCGTATTAACATGACGTTTCAACAGAGCCCGGATTTCTTATTCGAAATGCCGATTTTTAATGCCGAAATGTTTGCATCGAAGGGTATCTTTAGTACATTGGGCGACACATTTTTCAACACATGGCTTATATTAATTATAGTAGAATGGCTGTTATTGCTTATTCGAAAAAAAATACTCACTCAAAAATGGGTTTATTTTGGTTGGATGGTGTTGATTTTTACTTTTATGTATGTTTGGATAGCATTATGGAATAAGTTAGTTTTTCAAAGTAATCTTACGCTCGATATATATAATATTGATGCTTTTTGGCAACCATCTATACTTGTGTTTTTTATTTTGGGGTTTTGGTCGTGGATGGTTGGCAGGGGAATTTTTATTTTGGTAAAGTTCGGTCTGCGTTTAAGTTGGCAAATAATACATTATGTTTTCCTTTTTATATTGTTGATGATGTTGATCGTATTAATATTTTACTTTGATTATCAACATTATTCGCTTATTTTATTGGTATTATATGCATTGCTTATCTATTTAATAAATAGAAAACAGAAGTGGCAGATTCTATTTTTGTTAATGAGTGCAGTCCTTTTTACAATACTTATTGTTGTTTATACATTTCATTTAAACCATCGCAAGAAAGAAAATCTTCAGCAAGTGGTAGCCTTTTCACTTGCTAACGAAAAGGACTTTGTGGCCCAAATGTTAATGACGGATATGGAAAAGAAGTTGGCTGAAGATAAAATTTTACAAAGCTTATTACAAAAGGCATACGATAATCGATACGAAATATACCAGTACTTAAAGGACA
>DAOOWN010000099.1:0-10394 GCA_035371305.1 Bacteroidales bacterium | reverse complement strand
AATATTTTGCAAAAAATTCAATAGAACCACTTTCGTAGCTGCGAAGTTTAGATATAGTTAGGTCATAAGCTAAACCCAACGTAATATTGGATTGAGTGGTAAATCCGACCATTGCAACGAATGAATCGCCGAAACGATACGATAAGCCGCCTCTGAACTGGCGACGATATTCAACCATTAGATTTAAATCGTATTGAGCCGTGGCTCCATCATATTTTATAAAAGCTGAAGGCCATAATCCCCAGTTTTTATCAGGCATTTCGATAAACGAACCGACGTTTACATAATAATGACGACGTACGTATGGTAACTTGCCTGCATCAAACTTTAATTGAGGTTGAGTTAGGTGGGTAGTACTTATTCCACCATATATTTTATCGTCTTTTGAGCGATAGAATAATCCAAAATCGGCATCAAAAACCATATGTGATTCAGAATGAGGAATAGCAGGGTCGGCATATGGATTTTGTTGAATACCGTTTAATTTGTCAGGGGTGATCCATTCTCCATCCAATGATTTGTTGATAAGTCCTATGCCTAATCCAATTCCTAAGTCGCCATCACCAACTTGTAGGTGGTATGCGTAATTAGCATTGAGGTAAACGTTTTTTTCAAAGCCGACATTATCACTAATAATGTTTAATCCAGCACCGCTGTTAAAACTTGGTAAAGCCATGTCACCGGAAAATATCATGGTTTTGGGTGCGCCATCGAAGCCCATCCACTGTTGACGGTATAATAACGATGCACAGATAGCTCCATTGCTACCTGCAAAACCTGGGTTAACCGGCAAAATATTGTATTTATTCATACTAACTTGAGGGTCTTGTTGGGCATAAGAAGAACCCATCAAACCTCCTAGAATCACCAACAATAATAGTCTTTTCATATAGTTTTTATTGCTATTTGTACTATGTATAAAAGCATTCATTTTACAACGGGCTAAGTAAATAAAAAAATTTAATATGTAAAAATTTTTCAACATTTTTTTGTTGATAACCTAAAAATAACTTCCGATTTTAACGCTAAAAGTACAAAAAAAGTTTCATATGTTGTATCTTTTTGAACAATTATTTTTAAAATTCGATATAAAAAATATTGTTGATAAGTCATTTCTAATTAACAATTTTTAAGTTAAACGCTGATAATGAGTAAAAAATTGTGCTGTAGTTGTAAAAAATGATATTTGTCATTATTTTATCTAATTTACATTACTTTTTGGTAGGAATAATACCATTTGTCAGGAACTATGCCACTACATGCCATTAAATAATCGTTTTCGCTGCATGCTACAAGCCATTTTTTCTTAAAATCGGTTTTGGGCAGCGGAATTTCCATCCACCAACGGTTACTTTTAGGGCTTTTGAAAAAGGTGATAAAGTTATTTGTGCTAACTTCTACATGAAATTTTGTGAGTTTTTGAATAGAGCCGGCTGGATAATCGTGTTTTCTGGCAAAAAATCCATCTACAAAGTGCCAAATAATTTCAGCTAAGGAAAGCGGATTTTGTTTTTGTGAAGAGTCAAATAAATATGAAAAAGAGCTGAGTTTATCTGCAAAGCCAGCATATCGGGCAATTTGACATGCCTCCTTTACTGTTAAGCCGTTGTCGGAAGTGTTTTCGAATTGTGGGAGAAAAGCATGTTTGAGCGAAGATGCATGAAAGAAAAATGTATCGCACTCTCGAATATAGGGTTCGGTTTGCGTAATGTCAGCCTGAATATCGCCTAATCGAATATGGTCAAAATACAAGGTGTTTAATGCGTTGATTTCGTTAGGATGGCAAAAATAGTTTTGGTATCCTAATATTGTATAATTAAATAAGGTATTATCTTTTTTTGAAAGAATTTGTGGCAAATAATGATTTTTATTTTTTTTGACATGAATAATTGCTTCGGCAGCTCCAATGCTAACGTGTTTCCTTAGAACTTCGTAGGCTAAATAGATGGCGTAAGGGATATATTGATTGTCGGATATAATAATAGGACAAACTTTTTGTTCTAATAAAAATTCTACTACGTCTCGTGTTGCATAGAGGGTGTCAGAAAAAGTGGAGGTTTTTTTTAAACAACCTAAATCAATGGCTTTGTATAGTTTAAAGGTATGATTGGCTAATTGATAAAAAATGTTTCTGAACTCTTTAAAAAAAATATCATTATTTTCGGTGGAAATAGTGATGAGTGCCAACGAGTAATTTTTAATTTTAAGTTTTTCTGCATTTTCAGCCGAAAGAAATGTCCAATTATTTGAAAGATAACCTTTTTGAGGTTCAATAGAAAATGTAAGCGGTTCGAAATAGTCTAAAAAATTCATTTTTTCTTAGGTTTTGATTCCAAACTTTGATTTACAATGGTTATTATTTCATTGTATGTAGCTTTTTCCCAATCAAATCCTTTCGGTATTTTTATGTTTTTATCCTTATATTTAATATATACTCCATATCTGCCTTTTAAAACGGTTACATCTTTATCTTCATTAAATTCTCGAAGTGGGCCCGATTTTTCACTATTTTTTTCATTAATAATTTCAATAGCTCTTTCTAACGTTATAGTATAGGGGTCGTCAACATTTCGTTTGAGTGAGTAGAATTTTTTATTATGAAGAACATAAGGACCAAAGCGACCTATATTTACAATAATATCATTTCCCTCGAGTTGACCAAGTGTACGCGGTAAATTAAAAAGTTCCATTGCTTCTTCGAGGCTGATCGATTCGATGTATTGATTTTTCTTTAAACTGGCAAACTTAGGTTTTTCGGTTTGGCTACTTTCGCCCAATTGAACAATAGGTCCAAATTTGCCATATTTAACAAAAACTTTTTTCCCTGTTTTAGGATCTTCGCCCAAAAAACGTTCTTGATTTACTCTTTCTTTAGAGGTTTCCAGTTCTTTTAATTTAGGATGAAATTGGTTGTAAAAATTACTAAGTATAGTAACCCAATTCTCACTTCCTTCTGCAACATCATCGAGTTTCTTTTCGATGTTAGCAGTAAAATTATAATCCATAATTTCCGGAAAAACAGTCATTAAATAATCGTTGACGATCATGCCGGTATCGGTTGGAAAAAGTTTTGCTTTTTCGTAGCCGTATGATTCTTTTTTTATTTTTTCTTTAACAGTATTGTTGTCAAGTGTAATGATGGTGATATCTCTATTCAAAGCCGGTTTATTTCCTTTGCTGACATAACCTCTTTGTTGAATGGTTGAAATAATGGGTGCATAGGTAGAAGGACGACCAATTCCGAGTTCTTCCAGTTTCTTAACTAAACTTGCTTCTGTGTATCTTGGAGGATGATAGGTGTATTTTTCGGTAGCATTAATTTGTTTTTTAGTGAGTATTTGATTTAGTTCAAGTTTTGGAATAGTGGTTTCATGAGGATTTTCGCTTTCTTCATCGGTCGATTCGTTATATAATTTCATAAACCCATCGAATAAAATGACCTTACCCGTTGCTATAAAATCATATTTTAGCTTTTGACCCTTAATTGTTACGATTGTTTTTTCGATTTGCGCTTCTTTCATTTGAGAGGCAATGGCTCTTTGCCAAATCAGTTCGTAAAGTCTTTTTTCTTGGTCGTTACCATCAATTTCTTTATTTGAAAAGTATGTTGGTCTGATGGCTTCGTGTGCTTCTTGTGCACCTTTCGATTTTGTTTGATATTGCCTGCTTTTATGGTATTCTTTTCCGAATAAATTTTCAATTTCTTTTTTTGCAGCCCCCAAAGCAAGGTTTGATAAGTGAACGGAGTCGGTTCTCATGTATGTAATGTGTCCTGATTCGTATAATTTTTGAGCAATGGTCATGGTTTGCGAAACCGAAAAACCTAATTTGCGGGATGCTTCCTGTTGCAATGTGCTGGTAGTAAAAGGGGGAGCGGGATTTTGTAATGAGGGCTTTTTTTGAATGTCTGTAATAGTAAACGTTTCGTCTATGCATGCATTCAGAAACGTTAAAGCTTCCTCTTTATTTGTAAACGAATGGTTTAATTCTGCGTTAATTTCAAATTTTTTACCTTCACTATCTTTAACAATAAAAATGGCATTCACCTTAAAAGAAGACGAAGGCACAAAGTTCATGATTTCTCTTTCGCGTTCGACAATGATGCGGACAGCAACAGACTGAACACGTCCGGCAGAAAGATTTTTCCTGATTTTCTTCCAAAGTAGAGGTGAAAGTTCATAACCCACTAAACGGTCTAAAATTCTGCGAGCTTGTTGGGCGTTGACTAAATTTATATCAATGCTTCTTGGATTTTCGATGGCATGATGAATGGCTTCTTTGGTGATTTCGTGAAAAACAATTCGCTTCGTTTTTTCTTTATTAAGATTTAAAACCTCTGCTAAATGCCATGAAATAGCTTCTCCTTCGCGGTCTTCATCAGAAGCCAGCCAAACCATTTCGGCTTCTTTTGTGAGTTTTTTCAATTCAGCTACAATTTTCGACTTTTCTTTCGGAACTTCGTAGTTGGGAGTGAAATTATTTTCAATGTCGATGCTTATTTTACTTTTTGGAAGGTCGCGTATATGTCCAAAACTTGATTTAACAATAAAGTCTTTTCCTAGAAATTTCTCAATAGTTTTGGCCTTTGCAGGAGATTCTACGATAACAAGATTTTTTTCCATTGAATTTTTATAATTTTGGGCTGCAATTTAGTAATTTTTATTTTAACAAATTTATTTTCATGAATAAGCCATTAAATCAAGACTCATCAATAAAGAAATGGATTAAAGTTATATGGATACTTTTTTCTGTTCCTATAATTTTTATTATTTTATTTTTTTATTTGATATCGCAGGGATATTTGGGTTATATGCCCAGTTTTGAAGAAATGGAAAATCCGAAAAATCAATTAGCCACCGAGATTATTTCAAGTGATGGAGTTGTTTTAGGTACTTATTTCAAAGAAAACAGAACACCGGTAAAATTTAATGAAATATCGCCCAATGTTGTAAATGCTTTGATTGCAACAGAAGATGCTCGTTTTTATAAACATTCGGGCGTTGATTTAAGAGCAATAGGACGAGTTATATTGGGTACCGGAAAAAAGGGAGGTGGAAGTACGTTGTCGCAACAGCTTGCAAAAATGTTATTTCCAAGAGAAGATTTTTCAAATCCGATAAAAAAAGTAATCCGAAAGCTACGTGAATGGGTAATGGCAATTAAGCTTGAGAAACGCTATACCAAAGAAGAAATCATTACGATGTATTTAAATAAATTTGATTTTTTAAACTTAGCAGTGGGTATAAAATCGGCTTCTAAAGTTTATTTCAGTACAACTCCAGACTCTCTAAAGATAGAACAGGCTGCTATGTTGATTGGTATGTGTAAAAACCCATCGCTTTTCAATCCGTTACGAAGAGAGCAACAAACAATAGAACGTAGAAATGTAGTATTAGGTCAGATGCTAAAATATGGTTATATCAACGAACAGCAGTTTGATTCTCTAAAGCAATTGCCGCTTGGAATAAAATTTCAGCGAGTAGATCATAAGGAGGGCTTAGCTACATATTTTCGTGAATATTTAAGGCAAATAATGACTGCAAATGAACCCGACCCGTCGGATTATATAGATAAACAACGATACTACGAAGACTCGTTGGATTGGCAAAATAATCCTTTATTTGGATGGTGTAATAAAAACAAAAAAGCAGACGGTACACCTTACGATATTTATAAAGATGGGTTAAAAATATATTGTACCATTGACTCACGTATGCAGCAATATGCAGAAGATGCTATTTATAAGCATGTAGCACAAGAATTACAACCCTTGTTCAATAAGGAACAAAAAGGCAGAAAAAAAGCCCCTTTTGCATGGAATGTTACCGATGATGAGATAAAGCAAATCATGACGTCGTCTATAAAGAGAACCGAGCGATATAGGGTATTAAAAAAATCGGGTTTAAGCGAAGATGAAATCATGAAGGTTTTTAATAAACCCGTACCTATGACCATTTTTTCATGGAAAGGCGAACGAGATACCATTATGACGCCCTACGATTCCATTCGATATTACAAATATTTTTTACGCTCAAGTTTATTGTCAATGGAGCCTTCTACCGGTTATGTTAAAGCCTATGTAGGTGGTATCAACTATAAATATTTTGCATTCGATATGGTAATGATTGGTAAGCGCCAAGTAGGTTCTACATTTAAGCCATTTTTATATACCCTTGCCATGCAAGAGGGATATTCGCCGTGTTACGAAGTGCCCAATATACCGGTATCGTTCGATTTGCCGGATGGAACGACATGGGTTCCAAAGAACAGCGGACCGACGAAGAGGGATGGTCAAATGGTAACATTGCGATGGGCATTGGCTAATTCTGTAAATTATATCTCTGCGTGGCTAATGAAGCGATATAATCCCTACGCTGTTATCAATATTGCTCGTAAAATGGGTGTTCGAAGTAAGATAGATCCTGTTCCGGCTATTTGTTTGGGAGTTCCCGAGATATCGCTTGCCGAAATGACATCTGCATTTAGTACATTTGCCAATCATGGTATATATGTACAGCCAATTTTGGTTACCCGTATAACCGATGCCAATGGGAATGTGTTGGCAACTTTTAAACCACAACGTAACGAAGCTATAAGCGAGCAAACTGCTTATAAAATGATAGAAATGTTGAGAGCAGTAGTTGCACAAGGTACTAGTTGGAGAGTAAAAGGTGTTTATAAAGCTACAGGCGATATAGCTGCCAAAACAGGTACAACTCAAAACCAATCCGATGGATGGTACATAGGCATTACTCCAAAACTTGCAACAGGGGTGTGGACCGGGGGCGAAGAACGAAGCATCCATTTTAATAACCTCGAATTGGGACAAGGTGCAAGCATGTCGTTACCCACTTGGGCATATTATATGAACAGGGTTTATGCCAATCCTGCACTGGGATACTCTGATAAAGATGTTTTCGAAAAGCCCCAAAAATTTGACGACGACATGGGTTGCAAGCAATCAAAACCATATGAAGAACCCGGAAATAATTACGAAATTATAGAATCGGTAGAGCAATAGTTAAAAAATATAAAACACACTCACAATGATTACAATAGAGCAAATAAAAGACATACAACAAAGGCGCGATGCTTTAAGGAGGTATCTTTGACATCGACCGGCGAAAAATTTTGTTAGAAGAAGAAGAGTTAAAAACACGTGACCCAAATTTTTGGAATGATGCAAAACAAGCAGAAAGCATTTTAAAAAAGATTGCAACTTTAAAATCGTGGATAGAACATTTTGATAAAATCAATAAACTTACCGATGATTTGCAGGTAATGTTTGATTTTTACAAACAGAAAGAAGCCGAAGAAAAAGATGTTGAAGAGTCATACTATTCTGCATTAAAAGAGTTGGAAGGCTTGGAGCTTAAAAATATGCTCCAGGAAGAAGAAGATAAATTGCCGGCCATAATGAAAATAAACAGTGGTGCAGGTGGAACTGAAAGCCTTGATTGGGCAAATATGTTATTAAGAATGTATCAACGATGGGGCGAATCGCATCATTACAAAATTAGAATTATAGATTTGCAACCCGGCGAAGAAGCCGGAATAAAATCGGCCATGCTTGAATTTGAGGGGGAATATGCTTATGGTTACTTGAAAAGCGAAACCGGGGTTCATCGGTTGGTTCGCATATCTCCTTTTAACGCACAAGGTAAACGTCAAACTACTTTTGCATCTGTATTTGTATCGCCCATGATTGATGATACCATTGAAATTAATATAAATCCGGCCGACATTGAGTGGGATACATTCAGGTCGAGCGGCCCGGGTGGGCAAAATGTAAATAAGGTAGAGACGGGAGTGCGTTTAAGGCATATCCCTACCGGCATTGTGATAGAAAATCAAGAAAGTCGGTCGCAACTCAATAATCGAGAAAACGCATTACGATTATTAAAATCACAGTTGTACGAAATTGAGTTGCAAAAAAGGCGCGAAAAGCAAGCCGAAATGGAAGGTAAAAAACTTAAAATAGAATGGGGATCGCAAATACGTTCGTACGTGCTTCATCCTTATAAAATGGTAAAAGACATGAGAACCGATTACGAAACCAGCGATGCACAAGGTGTTTTGGATGGAGATATAGACGGATTTATAAAATCATATTTAATGCAATTCAGTAAAAAATGAAAAAAATATTGTTTATTATTGT
Source organism: Bacteroidales bacterium (assembly GCA_035371305.1). GTDB lineage: Bacteria > Bacteroidota > Bacteroidia > Bacteroidales > GWA2-32-17 > Ch61. The sequence goes on along the minus strand of DAOOWN010000099.1, from coordinate 2,236 downwards.
AGTAGCTACCTTGGGAACATTGAACCTTGACGCACAGAAATTTGTGCCGGGAGTTCTTTTTGGTATGGTTACTTCGCAAGTGGATGGTGATAAGCTCGAAGGCTATGATAAACCCGGTATTGAAGCCGGAATTTTTGTTAAAAACAATTTTAAAACCTATTGGTCTTTTTCAATGAGTTTAAATTATATTCAAAAAGGCAGCAGAAAATTGTTGAATCCCGATATTCCTGGTGACAGATATTATTATCTAAGACTAAATTATGTGGAAGTTCCTTTTATGTTAGGTGTTACGGTTAAGAAGAAATATTTAGCCGAAGCCGGATTTGCTTTTGGATATTTGTTTAGAGCAAGAGAGGATGTGGATGGCATAGGTTTTTTAGATCCTGATCCTCCTTTTAAATCGTACGATTTCCCTATAAAGTACGGGTTGGGTTATAAGATTAACGAAAAACTGATATTAACCTTTCATCATGCCTATTCTATTATACCTATACGAAATCATCCGGGCAATCAAACTTGGTATTTTGATCGTGGGCAATATAATAATTATTTAATTTTATCGCTTAACTTACAATTATGAACTCAAAGCTAATTATTGCCGTTACCGGTGCCAGCGGAAGTCTGTATGCCGATAAAATGCTATCGGAAATTATACAATATTCGAATTACGAAGTAGCCTTGATTTTTTCGGAAACTGGGAAAAAAGTTTGGGAATACGAATTGAAAAAAAACGTACCCGTTGAAACCGATCGAATTAAAATATTTGATAATCAAAATTATTTTGCTCCGTCGGCAAGTGGTTCGGCAAATTACAATTACATGGTTATTGTACCATGCTCAATGGGAACACTCGGTCGAATAGCTCATGGAACATCGAACGATTTAATAAGCCGATCGGCAGATGTAATGTTAAAAGAGAGAAAAAAAATAATTTTAGTGCCTCGCGAATTACCGTATAATCTTATACATTTAAAAAATATGACCACCTTAACCGAAGCCGGAGCAATGATAGTACCAGCATCGCCTTCGTTTTACAGCCACCCCAAAAGTATCGAACAATTGGTGCAAACCGTAACAGACCGAATTTTAAAATACATTGATATTTCGAAAGATTCGTACGAGTGGGGGAAGTAATTTGTTAATTGATTGTGATTTGCTTATCCCGATATTTTCGGGATATCTTTGACATATTGATTTATAGCCATAAAAAAAATGGAGCAACTTGCAACCGGGGTAACAATCACCCCAGCCATTGCAGAATTGCTCCAGACCATTTTACGCAAATATAATACCAAGGTTACAAATAAACAAATTTTTTTACCGGAAAATTTATCCGGTATTGATTGGAAAAAAACAAACGAAGAACAATTAGAAGGACTTGACGATGAACTTATTACAGGTTTTAACGGTGAAGCATTCGATATCGGAATTGGTGATGTATTCCGTACATTGGATACGATCGAAAATGTTATCAAACAATATCATAAATTGGTCAGAGAATTAGCACCACATTTAAGAGGAAGTTCAACGCTTGAAACCTGTCATAATATACGGACATGGTGCTGTGATAAAATAAAATATGCTAACGACACAACCAGATACGAAGAGTTCAGAACACCCGCCCGATTATGGAATGACCGATTTATGAGGATTGACAGTGATGCAATGTGATTTGCTTATCCCGATATTTTCGGGATACCTTTGACATATTGATTTATAGCCTTTATTAGTGGGAATTACCCGCTGATTGGTTGTGATTTGCTTACATTTTGTATCTTTGACATATTGATTTATAGCAATAGTCGCCTGTTTCTGTATCAATGTAACGTTGTGATTTGCTTACATTTTGTATCTTTGACATATTGATTTATAGCAATAAAGAATCGAAAACTAAGCTCGTTTTAGTTGTGATTTGCTTACATTTTGTATCTTTGACATATTGATTTATAGCCTATGAAGTAATATCGAATCAAGAAATACAGTTGTGATTTGCTTACATTTTGTATCTTTGACATATTGATTTATAGCAAAAAAAGAAATGATAAATGCAGTTGAAAAGTTGTGATTTGCTTACATTTTGTATCTTTGACATATTGATTTATAGCAGTATAGGGGATATTAGTAAATATGATACAGTTGTGATTTGCTTACATTTTGTATCTTTGACATATTGATTTATAGCAGCCTATGATAACGAACGAGCATTATGTCGGTTGTGATTTGCTTACATTTTGTA
>DAOOWN010000098.1:0-10446 GCA_035371305.1 Bacteroidales bacterium | reverse complement strand
TCTATGCTGCTCGGACTTTCCTCCCCGAAATAATCGGAGCGATAGAACCTTTTGCTACTATTTTTAGTTCATATGAACTACATAATTCACTCCATTCACCGTAACCGAAGCTTCGTCATCACAACTGCTCGTTGGTCCATAGTCTATATAAATTGGATTATGAGTGTCAACGGTAAGGGTTAACTGGCCACTTCGTATCCATCTGCAGCAGGTGCAGACATTTAAAGGAGTTGTAATGACAATCGTATAGTTTTTTCCGGTGCGAGTAATTCCATTGGCTGTCCCTGTTACTAAATATTCATCATCCCAAGGGTTAAGAACCGTGTTTTCGCCATTAATCCATTCGTGTTCGCGAGTACTATTCCATGTACGGTACGTTGAGCCATTGGGGTCGGTTACTTTGCCATTAGTAACAACTACACTATAATGTAAATGATTGGAAGAGTTACGACCAAGATTGGTTATAACCTTTGTTCCTTCAATTTTATAATCATTGACATAATAATTTTGCGGGGTAACAGTAATTACACAACCCGAATCTCTGTACCAAGAAGTAATATTCATAATAACTTTTCCTCTGCGATACCTGCCATCATTTCCTAAGCAATTTGTTGTTCCAAAATCAACGGTAACCGTTTTAGGCCACGATGTTAAATCAAAAGGAGTTATGGTTACTATTGCGCATCCTCCGGCAAAAGTTGTCTTATTAAATTTTCCGCTGAGGCTATCATCCATCTTTTTACCTCCAAATGAAGCTTGTTTAAATACATCGTCAAACATATTGCTTGAAACAGCATCGTCGGAAGCAGCAACAATTTCATCACTCAACGGCGTAGATGTGTTGTTGTCGTTTTCTTTGTTGTCTTTTTTACATGAAATCTGTATCAGAGAAACAACACCTAAAATTAAGAGTATTTTTTTCATAATCTAAAAAATTAGTTAACTTTGTACAAAATTACATTAAAATTTGTTTATGAAAAATTTATTTTTAACTTTTTTGTTTTTAATAACTAGCGTTTTAATTTTTGCTCAAGAAAAATCTGAAATCAAAATCAAAACTTTTTTCCATTGTGCCAACGGTAAGGCATTAATTGAAAGAGAAATGGCAAAGTTAGATGGGGTGATGAATGTGGTAGCCGATGTCGAAACAAAAATAGTTACTATTCAGTACGATGCAGCTAAACAGAACAAAGAAAGTTTAGTAAAAGCAATTGAAAAAACAGGTTATTTAACCGAATTTTCAGATAAAGATGCAAAAATAAACAAAGCATGCAGTCACGGTGATGGTGAACACGAAACGCATAAAGAGTTGCACGAATAATTTTTAAGCTTTAAATTTAATTTCTAGTACTTTTGTTGTATTCTTTGTGATTTTATATCGATTGTCGATTCTATGCCCTATGATCCAAACTATTTGATTGGATGAGCAAAGTACCCATGTGTTTTCTTTTTCGTATCGATTCATTTTTAAATCTGTCAAGAAATCGCTAACTTTTTTTGATTGCTTCATTCCTAATGGATAAAACCGATCGCCCGCTTTCCATTTTCTTAACGTTAAAGGGAAATTGATTTTTGATGCATCTAAATAGGCAATGTTTGATTCGGTTGGGATGTTATCATTATTTTGATGTTCATGTATTTTAAAAAATAATGTAATTGGTTGATCGATTTTTTTTGTGTTGGACGAAATGGAATGTTCCATTTCAACATTTTTAATTTCAAGAGGTATAATAATCAATTTATTGCGATCGATATAGGCTTTGTGCGTTGCACTCAAATATATTTTACCGCTTTGATGTTTTTGTTCGGTAACAGATTGTATTTGGTCAAAATTAAATCCAAAATTTTGTGCAAAATGATAAAGCAATGATGTACTGTAAGGCAATGACTGTAATGCATTTAATTCAATTATTATTTGATTCTTATTCGTTTTGATGTATGGTTTTAATTTGTCGGCAACCAAATAGTTCAAAAGTTCTGAACTATTGTTAATTCGTTGAATATTTTGGCTGAAAATAGAATAAAAATGCTTGTTTTTGGCTTTGATGAGTGGTATAATATGGTGTCGAATGAAATTACGTGTATATTTATCGCTAAGGTTTGACGAGTCTTCGCGCCAGGTTAAGTTATGGCTTATGGCATATTGGGTAATTTGCTCACGTGTTGCAAAAAGCAAAGGTCGAATAATTAGGTTGTTTTTTAGTGGTATGCCGCACAGACCTTTAATTCCGGTTCCTCTTAAGAGGTTTATAAACAGGGTCTCTATATTATCGTCGAGGTGGTGAGCTGTTAGAATATAATTGAAATTCCATTTCATTGCGAGTTCTTCAAAAAAACGATAGCGAAGATGACGAGCCGCTTCCTGAATTGTTAATTTTTGTTCTTGAGCATATTTTTTTGTGTCAAATTGTTTGGTATAAATGGGAATTCCAAGTTTATGGGCAAATTTAACAGCGAATTGTTCATCGTTGTCCGATTCTTTACCTCGTAGTGTAAAATTGCAATGTGCAAGTTCGACCTTAAAGTTGTTTGTAAATAGCAAATGAGCTAAAACAACCGAATCAATTCCACCGCTAAAAGCAAGTAACAACTTTTCGGAAGGCGTAAATAGTTTATTCTCTTCAATAAATTGTAAAAGGGTTGTATTTAATGTAATGGATTTCATTTATTCAATGGTTGTTTGTAATGATTTTAGTAAACCTTGTGCTTTAACAAAGCATTCTTCGTACTCTTGTTCGGTATTGGAAAGTATGGTAATGGCTCCTCCGGTGATGAATGAAGCGTAATTATGGTTGCTATTGATTTGTAAACTTCTTATAACTACATTAAAATCAAAATCGCCATTCGGTGTAATATATCCGACAGAACCTGAATAGAGTCCGCGTTTTATGGTTTCATATTTTTCAATCAATTCCATAGCTTTTATTTTTGGTGCACCGGTCATGCTTCCCATTGGAAATGTTGTTTTAATAACTTCAGTAAAGGGGAGTTCTTTGTCAATTCTCGACTCTATAGTAGATATCATTTGAAAAATGGTCGGAAATTCATATATTCCGCAAAGTTCTTTTACTTTTACACTGTTTTTTAAGGCAGTAAGGGAGAGGTCGTTTCGAACTAAATCAACAATCATTATATTTTCGGCTACATCTTTTTTGTTTTGTCGAAGTTGTTTTTTTAATTCTACGTTTTCTTGTTCGTGGTTTGTCCTTTTAATGGTACCTTTAATGGGCTGAGAAATAATACGTTGATTAATTTTCTGTAAATAGCGTTCGGGTGAAGCAGAAAGTAAAAATTTTTCTTTCAACCTGTAATATGCCGAAAATGGCATGGGGCTTTTTAGTTGAAGTTGATTAAAACAAGTGGATGGATTTGCATGGAATGATGTGTTATAGAATTCCTGGCAAAAATTTACTTCATACACATCGCCTAATTGTATGTGTTTTTTGATATTATTGACATGTTGAACGTATTCATGTTTTTCCATTCTTTTTTTGAATGGAGAAATAGAAAATTCCGTTTCAATTTTGGTACGTTGAATTTGTTGATGTAAGTTAATTACCTCATTTTCGGTTGATGAAGTTAAATAAAGATAGGTAATCTGATTTTTTTCGATTTGAATGATGTACTTGGGTTGAAAAAAAAACAGGAGAGGGAATTGAATTGAATCGGGATGGTTAGATGTTAGTTTTTCGATATGGTTTTTTAAATCGTATGAAAGGTGTCCAAATGCCCAATCTTTGATATGTTTATGCCATTGAAAAAGTTCATTGAAATACTCCTTTTCAGGTTTAAAAACGGAAACAACATCCAACGCTGCCAAGTATTCAAAACGGGCAGGATAATTGTTTGAATTGAGTATAAGGAAATGATTGAAATTTAGAGCAAAAAAGTGCAATTTCTGTTTAAAAAGTGAGGCATTGTCAATGGCTATTTTATACTGAACTCTCATTATATTTCAAAGCTGCTAAGTTAATTGAAATTATGGAGTGATTGAAATGCTTTGCCTAAATGTTCTATGATATCTGAAGCTATAAGTGATTCATGGCTTTGTTTTTCAAGTGCTAAATTTCCGGCAAGTCCATGGATGTATGTGCCAATTAATGCCGCATCAAGGGGACTATAATTTTGTGCCAGTAATCCTAATAAAATTCCCGTAAGTACATCTCCACTGCCTCCGGTTGCCATGCCGGGGTTGCCGGTAGAATTGAAATACGTGATACCTTGTGGACTATGAATTTGTGTATAAGCTCCTTTAAGTATAATTATAATATGATGTTTTTTTGCCATGGTTCGTGCGGTTAAAAAGCGTTCGAAGTGGTTTTTGTGTTCGCCAAATAAACGATCGAATTCACGGACGTGAGGTGTGATAATGGTGTTGTGAGGTAATTGGTGTAAAAATGATTTATTCTCTGATAAAAGGCTGATTCCGTCAGCATCGATAATAAGTGGCTGTTGAGCTTCTTTTAAAATTGATTTTAACTTGTTTTTACTGGATGGGGTTATTCCAATTGCACAGCCGATAGCTATTGCGTTGAAAAACTTGAAATTTGAATACGAAAAAACTTCATTGTCGGTATATGTTTTTGTCATTGCTTCGGGTACTGCTGTTTGGATAATACTGCATGCCTCCGAAGGTACCCATGTCGTTAGAAGACCAAGTCCTGAGCGTAAAGCAGCTTTAGATGCTAATATGGCAGCCCCCATCTTATTGTAGTAACCGGCATAAAGTAGCCCGTGTCCGAGTTGGCGTTTTTCAGTGAATGTGGATCTTGGCATTAGAAGTGTCGAAATATCGTTTTTTTCGTTATAGAAATAAGGGCTGGTTTCAGCTTTTTTTGCTTCGGGATGTAATCCAATTGGTATGATTATAAATTTGCCGACAAAGGTTTCGTTTTCCGGGAAAAAGAAGGCTAACTTGGGAAATTCTAATGTTAAAGTTAAGTTAGCACGAATGATATTGTTAGGATTGTTGAAGCGGTTGTCTTCACCCATTAAACCACTGGGAACATCAATCGAAATGATTTTATTTCCGATTTTGTTTAGCTTATTTATAATAGATATAATTTTTCCTTCAAGGGGTCTGTTGAGTCCGCTCCCAAAAAGTGCATCAATGATAATCTCTTCGGGTTTAATTTCTATATCTTTAGTGGTTCGTATTTTTTTTATTGGAATATCAAGCTCTTGGCATCGTTTAAAATTTGTAACGTTATCCGGTGATTGCTTGCCTTTGGGTGCAAACAAGAATACTCGAACTGAAAATCCATGTAAATGTAAAATTCTGGCTAGGGCAAGCCCGTCACCTCCGTTGTTGCCAAAGCCACAAAAAATGGCAAAGGCTTGATGGCGTGAAAAATGTTTTATAACATAATTTGATAGCTGTAACGAAGCTCTTTCCATTAGGTCGATGGATTTTATTGGCTCATTTTCAATCGTATATTTATCTATTTTGCTGATTTGTTGTGTTGTAAATATTTTCATGTAATCTAAAAAATTTAACTTTTTTTTTCGAGCTTTATTAATATCTTTGCCACGTAAAGTTATAAAAAAAGAAGATATGTTTAAGAAACATCCAAAAGGTTTAATAGCAGCTGCACTCGCTAATATGGGTGAACGATTTGGTTTTTATACCATGATGGCTATTCTTGTCTTGTTTTTACAGGCAAAATTTGGTTTAAGCGGTACACATGCCGGTTTGATTTATTCAATATTTTATTTTTCCATTTATATTTTGGCATTTGTAGGGGGCATTATTGCCGACAGAACCAGAAATTATAAAGGAATTATTTTAACAGGTTTGATTGTTATGTCATTGGGTTATGTAATGATAGCTATTCCGACTCCTACACCTGTTCCAAATAAAACATTGTTTTTAATTATTTCTTGTATCGGTTTGTTTGTGATAGCACTTGGAAACGGCTTTTTTAAAGGAAATTTGCAGGCGTTAATTGGCCAAATGTACGATGATGAGAAATATAGCAAATTAAGAGATTCGGGTTTCTCTATTTTCTATATGTTTATTAATGTAGGTGCACTATTTGCTCCACTAATGGCAATTGGAATGAGAAATGGATGGTTGCAGCATTTTGGCTATAAGTACAATTCGGGTTTACCCGAACTATGTCACCAGTATCTGGATGGCAATATAACTTCAGAGGCGATGACAAAGCTTAATACTTTGGCAACTGAAGTTAGCGGAAAAACGATTACCGATATTGGTGCCTTTGTTAACGATTATTTAAATGTTTTTACTCAAGGTTTTCATTATGCTTTTGCCATTTCAGTCGGTGCAATGATGATTTCCTTAGTTATTTATTTAACCAACAAAAAGAAATTCCCTACTCCGAAAGCTAAATCGAAAACGGTAGATGCTAATGATGCTTCGCAAATTCAAATGGATGCAAAAGAAATTAAGCAACGTTTATATGCATTATTTGCTGTATTTGGTGTAGTAATTTTCTTCTGGTTTTCGTTCCATCAAAACGGTTTAACATTAACATATTTTGCAAAAGACTATACTGATTTAAGTGGTATTGCTATTAATTTGGGTTTTGTAACTATACAGGGAGCAGAAATTTTTCAATCCATTAACCCCTTATTTATAGTATTATTAACACCTATTTTAATGGGAGTGTTTGGTTGGCTTAGAGCCCGTAATTTGGAGCCTTCTACCCCTAAGAAAATTGCGATAGGTATGTTGATTGCAGCTTCGGCATATTTTGTAATGACATTAGGTTCTATGGGGTTACCTTTAAAATCAGAGTTAAATGCTATGGGTGGATTAGCAGATGCAGATAAAGTAACTCCATTTTTGTTGGTTGGAACTTATTTTATTTTAACCATTGCCGAATTATTTATAAGTCCATTGGGTATTTCGTTTGTTTCTAAAGTAGCACCTCCTCATTTACAAGGTATTATGCAAGGTGGTTGGTTGGGTGCAACAGCTATTGGTAACCAATTGCTTTTTATTGGAGCTGTTTTATATGATAGTGTTCCTTTGTGGTTAACTTGGTCGGTTTTTGTCGCCGTTTGTTTAATATCTATGACGACCATGTTCTTTATGCTTAAATGGCTCGAAAGAGTAGCAAAATAAATCAAAGAGGCTGCTTTGGCAGCCTTTTTTTATATATGAATGCATATCGAAGTTTTGCTGATTATTTAAAACAAAAATTTGGTGAGCGGGTTCAAAAAATATCCGTTAATGGTGGTTTTACTTGTCCAAACCGAGATGGAACGAAAGGAATAGGGGGATGTGTTTATTGCGATAATGTTAGTTTTTCGCCCGATTTCGAAAATAGTTTTATGCCGATAAACGAACAAATTGAATTCGGAATAAATTATTTTAAAAAGAAATATCCGACTCAAAAGTATATTGCATATTTTCAAAATTTTTCGAATACTTATGCACCGATTGAAGTGCTGAGAAAGAAATACTACGAGGCGTTGGAACACCCTCAGGTTGTTGGAATAGCCGTTTCAACAAGACCTGATTGTATTGATAATGATGTGATTCATTTATTAGAAGAAATAAATAAATCGCATTCTGTTTTTGTGGAACTGGGATTAGAAAGTACCCATAATAGCACTCTTTCTCAATTACATCGCTGCCATACTTACGAAGATTTTACAACGGCAGTTTATCGGTTATCTGAAAAGCAATTATGGACAACGGTTCATATGATTTTAGGTTTACCAAATGAAGATAAAAGTGATGTTGTTATTCATGCCAAACAATTGTCCTTGCTTCCTTTACAAGCTGTTAAATTACATCAGTTGCAAATTATTAAAGGAACAAAGTTAGCCGACTTGTTTTTAAAAAAACAAATTAACTATTCCTCATTAACAATACATGACTACATTGATTGGGTTATTGCTTTTTTAGAACATTTAAATCCTACATTTTACATAGAACGCTTTACTAGCGAGTCGCCGTCAGATATGGTACTTTCTCCTAAATGGGGACCAGTTAAAAATTATCATGTAGTAGAAATGATTCGAAAAAAAATGCTGGAATTAGGGACGTATCAAGGTAGAATGTTTGAGCTAAAATAAAAAAGGTCGGTTTTTCGCCGACCTTTTTTGTGGTTATAAGAATTATCTCGTTGTATTTTGAATAGGAACCGGGGTTGGTTGTGTTCCGTTAAGTTTGTTTTCTAGTTGTTCGATTCGCTGAATAAGCTGGTTAATAAGGTCGCTTTGTTGTTTGTTTTTAATAATAAGTTCTTTAACAGCAGCTAAGCTAACTCCTGCAACATCCGATGCGGCAAGCGATTTTCCTAAATATGTAGGTTCGTCTAACACACCGGTACCAAATGCTTGGTAAAAATCTTCGGCAAATGGGCCAATATGACGTTCTAGGGTGCCTTTGTAATACCAAGCTTTTACATCCAATTGTTCAATTTTACTTAACAAATCGGTTTTATTCAGTTCTTCAAATCTGTCTTTTAATGATTTTGAAGAAGTGTTTGTCCATGTACCACCAGCAGTTAAGTAAGCTGCATTACCATTGGTATTGTTTGTCCCAACTTGCAAAGGATAGGTTGTCGCAGTTCTATGGAAAGCAATGCGATTGGTAGAAAAATTACCATGAATTAATGGAGTCACAACATCACCTGAGTTTTCGATAAATAATTGATTGGAGCCTGTATAGCCAGCAGAATATCCGGCACCATTTCCAATACAAATATTTCCGTCTGTTAGCCCTCCTGTTGTTGTCATCAATCCTGCACCTTGACCAAGAAAAATATTATCATTTCTAGAAGAAGGATTTGTTGTGTAACTCGAGCCGGCTCCACTACCAATTATTGTATTAGAGGTTCCAAAAGTGTTATATCCCGTTTCAGATCCAATAAATACACTATTAAAATTATCGTTATTGGCTGACAATTTTCCGGCATTGTATCCGATGTAAACATTATCATCTCCTTGTGCTCTTGTTCCTGAATTGGTGCCAACGAATGTTGTATAAGTAGTATTCGTATATCTGGCCGAACCACTCCCAACTGCCACATTAGACCAGCCGCTTGTTTGTTCTCTTCCGGAATTATATCCAATAAATACATTTTCTGCACCTTGAACTAAACTCATACCTGCTTCATATCCCATGGTACAGTTATAGATACCCGTAGTATTTGGAATATCTAAAATAATATGCTGACCGCTATTATGTCCAATAAAATAATTGTATGGATTTAATTGTAAATAATTTGTTGCCGAACCTCCACTTAAATCTCTAACACCAAAACCTGCAGTTGGATTTTCGGTATAGACTCTTGAGCTATCGGGTGAAATTCTTAAATAGTTTTTATTTCCTGCTTTACTTTGTGTCTTACCATTAACTGCAAACGTCCCTTTATTTGTTTTTGCTGCGGAATTATTTACAAAAACTTGAACGCTGTCTTGATATACAACAAATACAGGTATGCCGTTTTTATCGCGTACTTCAAAAAGAACATTGGATGTGTCGCCTTGTATGGTTACTTTCCCATTGGGATTGGTTATACCAATCCCAATTCTTCCGGTATTGTTGTTATATATATTATTCCCACTTTTTGTCCACACCGAATTTAAAGTATTACCAGTATAACTTAGACCTGTCCCTGCTAATTAGAGTGGAGGGAGTTGCCCATTCTACGTATGTATCAGGACTTGTACCTCGAACCCTTAAAACTTGTCCATCAACACCATGACTATTCCAATAATCTCTAATATGTCCATAATGCATATCTAAATAGTAACTGTTTGAAAAACCAAGTCCCAATATATTTGCATTGGTTAACGATTTTGTATTCATGTCAATATTATAGGAGCCTGCATTATTCCCATTTGCAAGAGTTTGTGCTAATGTTTGAGTTGAATTGATTGTATTCGAAGTAATTGAAATTCCCGTCCCTGCTGTATAGGTGGTATTATCGTCAGTTGAAGGTGTCCATGCTGAACCATTCCATTTTAAAATTTGATTGTTGGTTGGTGCAGTAGAACTAACTGCTCTTCCTTGTATTCCTGTTACGGTTAAACTATTGGCACCTGTTGCATCGCCCGTATGTACTGCATGCGAAAAAGTCATGCCTATTAAGTTTAATCCAGTTCCGGCTGTATAAGTTGTGTTGTTGTCGGTAGATGAGATGATAAAATTGGGATAAGTGCCAGAAACAGTAGTGGCGCCTAAACCATTGATACTAACAGGTTGGTTAGGAGAGGAGTTTGTTATAGTGTAATTTGGATAACTTCCTGTTATTGAAATTCCTGTTCCATTGTTTAAGATAACTGCTTGATCGGGTGCCGTATTGGTAATGGTATTACCGGTTAAGTCAATTCCATTCCCGGCTGTATAGGTGGTTCCCGTTGGCAGATTAACCGTATTACCCGACGAAATAGAAAGTTGATTTCCGTTAATATTCAATGTTTGAAGTTCGTTGTTTGGGTCAGCATCGGCATCGTTAACATTAT
>DAOOWN010000097.1:0-10738 GCA_035371305.1 Bacteroidales bacterium | reverse complement strand
TGTTTTTGCAAACAACTTTATTGAAGGTGTATAAATGCGGACTTGAGGTACTATCAACATATATTTGTCCGCAATCCCAACTTTGGCTGTTATAGAAATTTATAAGTTGCGACGTCCTTTCTTTTAATAAATTTACGGATGAAAGGTTGTTTTTGGATGAATAAGAAATAGCATTAGGGAAAGCCAGATCAACACAAAGTACTTTGCCTGCCAAGAAAGAAAAAGGACCTATTGTCCCTACACCCCTTCTGTCGCCCGGAGTACTGCTTATTGTAACCTCAGACCAGCCAGCAGGATTATTAGGATCTCCGCTGAAACAGTAATTGGTAGGTGTGGTACCACCAATGCCGGTTCCACCATATGTATAAGGGGCTCCGTTTTTCCAGTAGCCATTTAATACATTATAATATTCAGTTGCGTTTTGCGGATCACTGGTTGCAGGGTCTGTGTTGTTGTTGTAATAATTAAATGCATACATTGGAGAACTTAAGAAAACAACTCCTTGTGCAGGAATGTTGGTTCCATATATAAAATCAGAAGCATTGCCATTATAACCAAAATACATGTTAAGAAGACTATCGCAGCCAATATAATCATCCGAAGAGCTTCCTATATCAATATCAGAATAAACTCCAACGTAAAAATCGTGATAATCATTAGCAGAATAATTGTAAAATTTATAATTTACAAAAACGGCATTGGCCAGGGCCGAATCAGTTGAGTTAAAAGAATACGCCATAGCATGTACTTCGATTCCTAATGGCATACCGCCTGAGACATGGTTTGTATTCAAGTCATTAAAAATGGTTAAAATAGCCAGATCGCCTCTTATAAGCGGATAATCACCATTTTGAGGGTCGTAAATATGATTGTTGTTAACATCTACATAATCAACAGTTGGTGCCGGCCAATCCTTTATAGAATTGGGCATAATATAACCGGGTTGGTTAAAATTTGCAATATGATAATCAATTTCTGATTTTGAAATTCGCCATATTCGGTTCCATGTAGAATCGTCGTAATAAGTGTTTAGGTCCGAAAAAATGGGGCCAGGTACTATATCACTTTGTTGAAATAAAAATCGTTGTGCGGCTAAATGTAAAAGATTGCTCTGATCAAAACCTCCAAACCACAGGGATGAAGCAAATATTGAAGACATAGTTGTGTTTTTAGGAGCATAAAAACCTCCTGTTTGATTTACATTTTCAAAAAATATTCCGCTAGCATTAATAGCAGCGGCTATATTATTTGTGTCTAAGTAATCATAACGGTAGGGAGGAATGGTGCTCTTTTTAAATTTTATTAAACCAAAGTTACATCCTGCATATATATTATTGTTCCATTCATTGATACAAGTTAAACTTTTCCATTCGAAACCATTTCCTATTTGATAGTGAGTAAAACTTATTCCGTTATATTTTGTAATTCCAAAAGTATTTGTGTATCCTATCCATATGTTTCCATCATTATCTTTTCCTAAGGTAGAAATGGAGTTGCTTAATAAACCATCGGTTGTTGAATAATTGGTAAAACTGGATCCATTATATTTACAAAGGCCATTGGCTGTGCCAATCCAAATATTTCCGGTAACATCGCAAACTATAGCTTTGATGTTGTTTGAAGGCAAACCGTCTGAAGTTAAATAATTTGTAAAATTTGTACCATCGTAAACAGAAATGCCGGCCAATGTGCCAATCCAGAGTTTTCCGCTTTGGTCAAAACAAAGAGTGACAATATTGTTTGATACTAAACCGCTACTTAAATTGTAGTTTGTGAAATTAGCCCCGTCGAATTTTGATATCCCGGATGAATATGTTCCAATCCACAAATTATTCGCATCTGAAGTCAACGCTGTAATATTGTTATTTGGAAGTCCATTCGTTGTGGAGTAATTCGTGAAGCCAGTTCCGTTGTATTTACTTAATCCGGTTTGTGTTCCTACCCACATTATTCCTGATGCATCGCAATGTAGGGCTTTTATATTACTACCAGCTAAACCGCTGTTGATCGTTGTAAATATAGTTCCATCATATTTACTAATATTCGAACTTGTCCCTAACCAAAGATTGCCGGAGTTGTCAAGGGCAATACATTTAATATTGTTGCTTACTAATCCATCTTGGCTTGTGTAAAGCTTAAATACTTGAGCTTTTAATTGAATAAATAAAGCAAATATTACGCTTAGCAAAAAATACTTTTTCATGTACTTATTTTTATGCATTAATATAATATTGATCTAATAGACAAAAATAATTTATTGTTTTTATTTCTCCAAATATTTATTTTATAAAATTATAATAGTTAAATAAATGTATGATATTGTGAGTATATAATTTTATTTCAAACGAATGCATTCTGCTTTTTTCAAAAAAATAGTGAACCTGCTTCAATGTATTAAACTCAATTTGATTTAAACGAGTTGTATGTACCTAAGTGCTTGAAATAAAATTATATAACGAGCACAATAGGTTGTCCTATTTTATTTTTAGATAAAATTGTACTTTTGCATTTTTTTATAAACTAAAATTACAGAAATGAGAATATTTACCTTGTTTATTGTTTTAATTGCAAATTGTGCAGTTTTTGCTCAAAATGTAGAAATTAGCGGTTATATAAAAGATAAAAAAACACACGAACCTCTACCCGGTGTTAATATTGTACTTGATGATAAATCGGGTACTGCAACGGACGCAAAGGGTTTTTATTCTTTTAAATCGAATCAAGCCGGAAAACAGGTTATTAGCTACAATTTTATTGGTTATAAAAATTATACTCGTACTCTTAACTTAAACGATATTCAAACGTTGACCCTGAACATTGAATTGGAAGAAGATGTGCAAATTATTGACGAGGTTGTTGTTAGTGCATCTAAATTTGAGCAAAAAATTTCGGAAGTTACCGTTTCCATGGAAGTAATAAAACCAAAATTGCTCGAAAACAACAATGTAGTATCAATGGAGACAGCCATAAATAAAATTCCCGGCGTCGATGTAACGGGTGACCAACCGAGTATTCGCGGTGGAAGCGGATATAGCTACGGTGCCGGAACAAGAGTAATGTTATTGGTTGATGATATGCCTATGATTTCGCCGGATGCAGGTGATATAAAATGGAATTTTCTGCCGGTCGAAAATGTTTCGCAAATTGAGGTGATTAAGGGAGCTGCTTCGGCATTGTTTGGTTCTTCGGCGCTAAATGGTGTCATCAATGTTCGTACCGCTTATCCAAAGTTTGAACCCGAAACCAAAGTAACGATATTCAACGGAATGTACATGAACCCGAAACGGAAAGAACTAAAATGGTGGGGACAAACCCAACCTTTGTTTGTAGGTTCAAATCTGTTTCATATGCAGCGATTCAAAAATCTTGATTTAGTTTTAGGAGCAAGTGGCTATAGCGACAACGGATACCGACAATCTGAAACCGAAGAACGGATTCGAGGTAATTTCAATTTGCGTTATCGTTTCCCCAAAAAAGAAGGTTGGGCAGTGGGGCTAAATGGTAATTTTATGAACATGGATAAAACCGATTTTTTTCTATGGCAAAATGCCGATTCCGGAGCATGGCGTCAAGACCCAAGTTCGGTAACAAGAAATATTGGAACAAGAATAAATATTGACCCATATTTCAATTTTTATACATCGGAGCATAATAAACACAGTATTCGTACTCGTTATTTTTATGTTAAAAACAGGGTGCCGGGCGATACAGCAAAAGATAGTAATTCAAGTTTATATTACGCGGAGTATTTGTTTCAGCGTCAAGTAAAAGAAGATTTTACGATAAATTTTGGACTTTTGCATGTATATAGTGATATTAAGGGAAAGCTTTTCGACCAGCACAATGCAACTAATATTGCCGTATATGGGCAGTTGGATAAAAAAATAAAAAAACTTAATTTGTCAGCCGGTTTAAGGGCAGAATATTTCAGAATTGATAAAGAAGAAACAAAATCAGTTATTAACGGCGATACCATCAATGAAATTCCAATACAACCGGTAATGAGAGTCGGAGCAAATTATCAATTAGCCGAACATACTTTTTTGCGTACTTCATTTGGTCAAGGTTATCGCTTTCCGTCTATTGCCGAAAAATATACTTATACCAATGTAGGCGCACTAAATATATTTCCCAATCCCGAATTAAAAGCTGAAACCGGCTGGAGTGCTGAGTTGGGAATTAAACAGGGAGTCAAAATATCGAATTGGAATGGTTATCTCGACGCTTCAGCTTTTTGGCAGGAGTATAGCAAAATGATGGAGTATAGTTTTGGATTTTATGATCCAAAAACTTATAAAGCATTGGATATTCATAATCCGGACGATCTTGCTGTTATTGCCATATATGGATACAAAGCTTTAGGATTCCAGTCACAAAATATCGGACATGCAAAAATCACAGGATTCGACATAACTTTTACAGGTATGGGTTCCTTTTTTGGAATACCGGCAACCTTACTGGCAGGCTATACTTATACAAATCCGTTAGATTTAAACGAAAAGGATTCGTCCAAAAGCACATCGTCCAGTATGCTGAAATACAGGTATTATCATTCGTTAAAAGGTGATTTTCAATTAGATTTCAAGAAAATTTCAACCGGTATCAGTATGATTTACCAAAGCAATATGGTGAACATTGATAAAGCATTTGAAGATTTAACCGGTGATGGGCCCGGGGTTGGAATTGAGCTTTTGCCGGGTTTATATGAATACAGACAAAAACACAACAAAGGATATCTGGTGTTCGATTATCGTATTTCATGGAACATTACAGATCAAAGCAAGCTGTCGTTGGTTGTGAAAAATATTCTGAATGAGGAATATATGGGACGTCCCGGTGATATTCGTCCGCCCAGAAATGTTTCGTTGCAGTATATTTTATCTTTATAAAAAGCTATCTTTGCAGAAAAAAATTGATGGCAAATAAAGAACGTTTAATTTTGGTTTGCAACGACGACGGTTACTTTGCAAAGGGTATTGCTTCGTTGGTAGAAGTTGTGCGACCACTTGGAAAGGTGGTGGTAGTTGCTCCCGAAAAAGGTGAGTCGGGCAAGTCGCATTCTATTACCATGACGACTCCCATTCGTTTAAATCGTATCAGTGAAGAAGAAAAACTGACTGTATATTCGTGTTCGGGAACGCCGGTCGATTCGCTTAAGTTGGCCTTGCATCAGGTATTAGATAGAAAACCCGATTTAGTCGTTTCGGGAATAAACCATGGAAGCAATTCGTCCATTAGTGTTATCTATTCCGGCACTATGGGAGCTGTAATAGAAGCCTGTTTGAATGGAATACCCGCCGTTGGTTTTTCGTTGCTGGATTATGCCGTTAACCCCGATTTTACCGCCTCAAAGCACGTAGCACGGAAAATAGTAGATAATGTTTTATTGAAAGGTTTGCCTAAAGACGTTTGTTTAAATGTAAATATTCCGAAATTATCTTTGGAAGAGCTAAAAGGAATAAAACTTTGCCGCCAAGCCAAAGGCGTGTGGAAAGAAGATTTCGTGAAACGCATTGACCCTCATCAGGTTCCTTATTATTGGATGACCGGAGATTTTGATAATTTCGAGCCCGAAGCTACCGATACCGATGAATGGGCTTTAAAAAATGGCTTTGCTTCAGTGGTTCCGGTTAAGGTCGATTTTACGGCATATGAAGCCTACCAACATTTAAATCAATGGAATTATGAGCTCTAAAATTTCAAAATGGAATCAATGGTGGGTAGGTTGGTTGGTGGGTTTAATTTCACCCTTGGTTGGTTTACTGATTATGTATTTATTCGATAGCTCGTACCATTCTTTTAAAAACTTTATTTTAATGTCTTACCAACTTGGTGTGATGTCGAATGTTTTAAGCATTAGCTTATTAGCCAATTTGGCAGGTTTTTATTTGTTTCTGAATAAAGAATGGTATTACGCAGTTAGAGGCATCATACTTGCCGTGTTAACGTGGGGAGCTGTAATTTTGTATTTTAGATTTACTATTCCTCAAATGTAATAATTAAAGCGGATGAAGTACTATCTTATATGCGGCGAAACTTCGGGCGATATTCATTCGGCTAACTTGGTAAAAGGCTTGAAAAAGTATGATAATCAGGCTCAAATAAGAGCATGGGGGGGAGATTCGCTTATAGCACAAGACGTCGAAGTGGTTAAGCATATTCGGGACCTAAGTTTTATGGGATTGGTAGAAGTTTTGCTTCATCTGAAAACAATAAAACGAAATTTTAAATTTGCACATGCCGATATTTCTGCTTACAATCCGGATGTGTTGATTTTGGTTGATTTTCCCGGTTTTAACCTTCGCCTTGCAAAATGGGCAAAGAAAAAAGGCATAAAAGTGTTTTATTACATATCGCCAACCGTATGGGCATGGCATCGTTCCCGCGTTTATCAGGTTCGTGATTATGTAGATAAAATGTTTGTAATTCTCCCTTTTGAAAAAGATTTTTATAAGCAATATGGTATTGAGGTAGATTTTGAAGGACATCCCATTTTAGATGCGATTGCTCCCGCTTTAGAAAAAAATGAAACGAAAACCGATTTTTGTTTGCGTTGTCAGTTGGACGAAAAACCAATCATCGCCATTTTGCCCGGTAGCCGAAAACAGGAATTGACCAAATTATTACGAATAATGACCTCCGTAGCCAGGGTTTTTAAAGAATATAATTTTGTGGTAGCGGGTATTTCTTCTTTGCCCAAAGAATTATACGACGAGGCATCTAAAATTGATAATGTGAGTGTTGTTTTTGACGATACATATGCTTTATTAAAACACGCAGAAGCGGCAATTGTCAAATCCGGAACGTCCACGCTCGAAACGGCGTTGTTTAATGTTCCCGAAGTAGTGTGCTATAAGACCAATGGTTTGACATTTGCCATTGGAAAACGACTTGTAAAAGTAAAGTATGTATCGCTTGTAAATATAATTCTGGGAAAAGAAGCGATAAAAGAATTGCTGCAAAACGATTTGAATTATAAAAATCTTAAAACCGAATTGTCGAAAATTTTACATCCCGAATATAGAGAAACGGTTTTAGAAGATTATAAAAAATTTAGAAGCCTAATGGGCGAAAAAGGTGCTTCTGACAGGATTGCTGCAAAGATGGTTCAATATTTACAACAGGTATGAAGCGTTTGATTTGTATAGTATTTTTTCTGAATTTTTCTCTTTTATATTCACAACGGCTCAATATCGCAGTCTTTTATAATCAGAGAATCACATCGTGCGTGGTGAGCGTTTACTTAGGCTCCTATAAGGTCTATGCCGACACTGCCTACGTTGCAACGTTATCTTTGAACGAAACATGGTCTGTTATTTACAACAACGATTCTGTCGAAATACGAAATATAGCCGGCAAATTCGGTACATACAAGCAGCTTCGTTTTGTCGGAAGTGAACAAAATAATGTGCTGAAATATAAACCAACTATTCCGTCAATGAGCCAGCGCTATTATGACGATGATATGGTTGTAAAAGCGGAAAACCATCATTTGAACTTTTACAATTACGTCGATATGGACGATTACATATGTGGTGTAGTGGAAAGTGAAAGCGGATACCAGCCGGCTACCGAGTTTTATAAAACACAAGCCATTCTGTGTCGTACTTTTGCGTTAGAAAATATAGGAAAGCATTATACAGAAGGTTTTCATTTGTGCGACGGAGTTCATTGCCAGGCTTACAAAGGTAAAAATTACAGCCTTTCATATCATTCCATCATTTCGCAGGCTGTTAATGATACTAAAGATTTGGTCATTGTCGATTCGAGCGGAACAGTAATTACGGCAACGTTTCATGCGAGTTGTGGAGGACAGACCATGAATTCTGAAGATGTGTGGGGAAGACCAAAATATTACCTCCGTTCGGTAAGCGATCCTTATTGCCAGTATCAGCGAAATACCGCATGGGAAAAGACAATTTCCATTGCTGATTTCAAGAAATTTCTTTCGGAAAATAAAGTTTCCGTTGATAACCTGACCGCTGAAGATTTTAATTTCAGCCAGACCCAGCGCAAGGCTTATTATAAAATTAAAAACGATAACATTTCACTGCGAAAAATCCGTGAGAACTTTAACCTGAAATCAACCTATTTTTCAGTAAAAGCCGATGGAGATTCGTTGATTTTTTCTGGCAAAGGTTTTGGCCATGGAGTGGGCTTGTGTCAGGATGGAGCTATTCAGATGGCCAAGAAAGGGTTTTCGTATTCGGATATTATTCGTTTTTATTACAAAGGCGTACGCATTGTAAGTTATAAATCCCTGCCTTTTTATCAATCTATTTTGGGGGAATAAAATAAGTTTTGCTCAAAAGTTATGATACCTTGGTTAAAACTTAAAGAAGTCGATAGTCTACATGATAGAGTGTAAGGCAACACATCTCGATACTTTCGATAACTATCGGAATATTCTATGTGACAAGGTTGTATGGTTGCTTTTCCTCTTGTCAGGTCGAGTGTTCTTTTCGTAAGAAAAGAAAATATCGAGATATGACTCGTAATAAACAAAGAAGTGGGCAACATGCTTCGATAAACATGCACAAAGTAAAGGCAACTCAGCATGACAGGGAGGTAATCCCACCTCGTCCACGTTTGCAACGAGTATGTAAACAAATTATTCAAAAATTAATTTTTGTTGTTTTCTGCCATTTTTAATTACTGATTTTTTTTGCAGTAACACAGGCAGAGGCAATGTGTTTTCGTGCCGGAGCATATATTGAAAAACCTGCAAATTGCATTTTGCATAAGCTTCCATTTCTTTTGCCTTTTTATTTTCTTCGTTCGAGAAATCGTGTACATCGTTGTTTCTGTATTTGTACAGCTTTAAAGTACCATTGGGATAAAAAATCAGGAATCGTTCGCTGTCTATCACACCTATTTTATCGTCGTCGTTCATAAAAATATATGGTCTTTTTTCGCGGAGCAGGTCTATTCCTAACGTGTTGTTGATGTATGGAACGTTTAAAATTCCCATTAATGTCGGAAAAACATCGATTTGCCCGCCAATACAATCGAATGTTTTGGGTTTTTGCAATAATTGTGGCGAATAAATCAGCAATGGAATATGGTGATAATCGAGCGAAATATCGTAGGTTGCATGAATGGGCGCCCCATGGTCAGCAATAAAAACAAATATGGTATTGGCAAACCATCTTTTCTTCGATGCCGAGTCCAGAAAAAGCTTTAATGACCAATCGGCATATTCAACGGTTTGTTTGGTAATTTCTTTGCTGTGTGGATGGAAATATTCAGGAACCATATAGGGTCCATGATCGCTGGCTGTCATAAAAGTAACAAAGAAGGGTTTTTGTTGTGAATAGAGTTTATCAATAATGGGCAGCGAAAAACGAAACATATAATCGTCGGGTACACCCAGCGTTGATTTTACTTCATGAGCGGGGTAATTGGATTGACTGATAACGTTTTCAAAATCGTTGGCACGTAGAAAACCTTCTACATTATCAAATTGACCGTCGTGGGTAGTAAAGTAAGTTGTTGAATAACCCTTACTTCTTAAAACACTGGCTATTCCATAATATTTGTTAATCGTTTTCATGTTGTGCCTTCCAAATAGTGAAGGGAACGAAAATAAGGTGCCAAAAATTCCATTATGCGTATGTATTCCGGCAGAATAAATGTTTTTAAAAAAATACGATTGATACGAAAGGCTGTCAAGAAAAGGAGTCAGGTTGTCGGGATTTCCAAATCGCCCCATTTTTGCAGCACTCATGCTTTCCATGATGATAAGTACAATATTAGGTTTGGTGTTTAGCAACGTATCCGGACAAACATTTCGTGCAATGGGCGAATTGTAAATCTGTTGATGAATGTTCAGCCAGTTTTGAACATTTTGAATGGCTGTGTTATCATCAATAAAATGATACGTTTTGTTTTTCTGTTCTTCGATATAGCTATGAACCAATGTGAATACCGGATTTAATCCAAGCTGATTCAAAAAGGAATTGTTGCAGAAATAAGCTGTTCCGGTTCTAATAGGCGACTTGAGTTGTAGCCGACCACGTATGCCAATAAAAATCAGACATATGGTTAACACAGCTACTGTGATTTTTAAAATTAATGGGTTGTTTTGATAGGTGGCTTCTTTCCTGAAAATCCGCTTCAGTATTTTATAAAAAGCAATGATTAAAATAATAAGGGGTAGAGCGATAAGAAAATATTTGGGCTCTTGTAATATCATTGAAAAAACAAATTTGGGGTCGTCCATCCAGTCGAAAGCACGTACCGAAAATCGAGTAAAAAACTGGTTAAAGTAAGGAACGTCGGCAGCACATATTATAAATGATATGCTAAATAAAAAAAATAGCCAATAAAATATGATGAGTTCAACCCATCTGCTTCTTTTATTAACTATTTCAAACACAAACAGGACGAGAGCAGGAAGAATAGTTATATATCCGGTAATCACCAAATCAAATCGAAGTCCCATTATATATGCCTGAACAATTGTCCAAAGGCCATCTTCGTGTATATCAATGCGTTTTATTTCGGAAAAAAACAATATTGTTCTGAAAATCAGAAATATAAAAATAACAGAAAGGTAAATGTGGATGATTTTTTTTAGAGTAGGGGATTTTTTAAACATCATTACTTGATAAATTTATTTTGAAGCAAACCCATTAATCCTCCTAAAACAGTGGTCATAATAATAATTGGAATTAACGATAAAGGTTCTTTTGCACCAATTAATATGGCTGAAGGTAGTAATACTAAAAAAGCGATT
>DAOOWN010000096.1:0-10850 GCA_035371305.1 Bacteroidales bacterium | reverse complement strand
TGATTATCAGATAGTTATGAAATTTTAAGCCGTTTTTGTGATGAAGTCGGGAAAATGATTTCAAATTAAAACAATTCACTTCGCTTTTGATCGGAGTTTTTGGTGGATATATGCAAAATTGGTTATATAAAAAATGGGTTTTTAATGCTACCATCTTAGCAGGGCTAGCCAATCAATTACAATACAAAGAACTTAGTAGCGAATTTGGCAAATTTTACCCCCACTCTACTACGGGCATTATTATTAACGTTCGTCTTGGAGCCGGATACAACAATAATCGATCGTTTTTTTATTTTTATATTATTTCAGACAATTGCAATTATCCATTAAGCTCAAAATATAATTTAAAACATACATTTGGAAGAGTCGATTTGTGTTACGGATATAGGCTATTTAAGGAATAAAATTATTCCGTAGCCGGACCTAAATCCCTGACTACCTGTAATACTTCATCATTATTTAAAGGAGACAATCGCGCCTCGTATTTTCTTTTGCCAATGGGCGAATTTAAGCTATAACTTATTTCAACAATTTGTTTTGTTTCTCTACACTTATTTATCGAAGAAATATAATAATCATAAAACTCGCCAGAGAAAAAATCTCGAATATGTTTCCCAATTACTCCTTCATGTGGCACATCAAATTTTTTATCTCGATCCGGTTTAAAATAACTATAAACATTGTCTTTATTAATGATAAAGATTAAATCAGGAATGGCTTCTAATAAAATCTTTACCCGTTGCTCGTTTTCTTTGAGAGCTCGTTCAATTTTCTTGCGATCGGTTATATTTCTAATAATGGCTTGATAAAGTATTCGTTTATTATTAACAACAATAGGACTTAAACCAACTTCCGTATCAATAATTTTATTATCCCTTGTTTTAAATTGCCAATAAAATGCTCTGGATTCTCCAGCCATTGCATTGAGCATCTTTTTGTTAAAACGGTCTAAACTCTTTTCCATATTATGTTGAATTTCAGGAGACAACATAATTACATCCATTTGTTTTAACTCTTCTTTTGTATAGCCAAATAAGACTTCTGCATTTTTATTGGCTTCTGTTATTCTAACTTCATCTATCAATATAATTGCATCGCTGGCTTCTTCGAACAATGAAAAATACCGTTTATTGGTTTCGATAATGGCTAACTCCGATTTTTTCTGTTCTGTAATATCGATAAAATATCCTAAAATATCATTCGTTTTTTCTTCCTCGTTGTATATAATCGATGAAAAATCTTTTACCCAAATATAGGATTGGTCTTTTCGCCTCATTCGATAGGGTGAAAAAGAAATCTGCGTAATATTATCTTGAATTGCTTTTTCGCGTTCTTGTGTATGTAATTCAATATCTTCCGGGTGTATCAAATCGTCATAATGAATGATACCGGATGTAAAATCTTCAACACTGTATCCTAAAACATCTTTAACATTTTCAGATATATATATAAACTTTTTAGTTTCATCTGCTCTAATACGAGTAATAACAACACTTCCCTGCATAAACATTTTACGTTCATCCATTAGTGTTTTATTTAAATTAAGCAGATTGGCTTCTGTTTTTTTTATTCTTGAAATATCGGTAATAGAACCTGCTAAGCGTATAATATTACCCTGCTCGTCTCTTAAAAGTTCCCCACGTTCAATAACCCAAATATAATACCCCCTTTTGTGCATTAACCTAAATTCATTTTCGTATGTCGGTTTTTTGCCTTCCAAATATTCGTTTAATATTTTTTTCGCATGTTCTTTATCTTCAGGATGGATTAAACTATCTCTGGTGCCAAATTCGTTTTTCAATTCGTAATCTTCATAACCTAACAACGCCTTCCATCTTGGCGATAAATAAACCGTATTTTTTATCATGTCCCAGTCAAAGATACCATCGTTGCCCCCCCTTGCTATTAACTCGTAACGTTCTTGACTTTCTTTTAAATCGTGAAGGTATTGTTCTCTGTCTGTAATATCGAGTGTCCATATCAGTACTCGTTTTATCTCACCTCGCTCGTTTACAACAGGGTCTAAATG
The DNA here is from genome assembly GCA_035371305.1 of Bacteroidales bacterium. Lineage (GTDB taxonomy): Bacteria > Bacteroidota > Bacteroidia > Bacteroidales > GWA2-32-17 > Ch61. Next base: position 8,821 of record DAOOWN010000096.1, on the reverse strand, counting down.
GGTTTCATTCCAACGCAATTCATTCTTTAGTGGATACGATTCTTTAAAAAATACACTTTGACCCGATTTTGCCAATTCAAACTGCTCCAAAAAGTGTTTACGTCTTTCTTCTTGTGGAATTAAATCCAAGGCATTGTCGCCCTTCTTGAGTGCAAAATTAAATTCTTTATAAATCACATCCCTTGCCGATTTATTGAAGGCAATGATGTTGAAATTCATATCTACCAAATAAAATCGCTGAATACTACTATCAAAAATAGGTTTAAGCTCATTTTTCTGTTCATCAAAATCCATCTCTAACTTTCGCAAGTTAGTAATATCTGACAACAATAATAATGTATGGGTTACTTCGCCATCAACTTCAACAGGCACCCAATTTATTTGAATAAATAAATTTTGGTTATTTTCTTCTATTATTCTTTCGGTAAAATGGAATATGCCTTTATTAACGTTATTAACCAGCGATACTATTTCATTCTTTTGCAGAAAAAACAGCACATTTTCAATCTTAATCCCCTCATTTAGCGTAAAATTCAATTTTGTTTCATAAAATTTCATCGCTAAATTATTAAAAATCGAAAGTTTGTTTTCCTTATCAAACAGTAGTACCATCTGATTTACTCCATTGATAAAGGCTGTCTGTATTGAACCTATTTTTTTAAACCCCTCAGAAAACTCAATTAAAGCTGTAATTTCCTGAGCAAAAACAGCAATAGCATATACTTCATTTATTTCATCAAACAGCAAACTAAAATTGCATTGCACAAACGATGATTTTTCTTCACTGCCAATTTTGTATATCTGAGTATAAAACCTGTTTTTTAAAACCTCTTCAATTACATTTATTTGAAAATCATCTTCACTAATATTCAACAACTCACTAAAATTTTTTCCTATGCTGTTTTCGCTTTTAAAAATATCAGTAAATGCTTTATTAGCATGCAATATCTTACCACCCAATGAGATAGTAAATACAGCATGTTGAATATACTCAAGTAATTGTTCGCTTATCTTTTTTTGCTGCTCATACTCATGTCGCCAACAAACCAAATCAATCGTAATTCCTAAGGAAACTTTATCTATAGGTTTTACTAAATAACCGTACGCCGAATAATTAATTGCTTTAGAAACAGTAGTATCGTCCGTATAGCTTGAAACATAGATTACTGGAACATTAAATTCCGCATAAAATCTGTTTGAAGCGGTAATACCATTGGTACCTTCCGACAAATTAATGTCTAAAAGTACCACATCAGGTCTGTGTTTTTCGCAAAATAATAAGGCTTCGTCTGCATTTGTAAAAGCTCCAGACAACTCATGTCCTAACTCTTGAACAAAGAGTGCAAAGACTGTTTGAAGCATTTTATCGTCTTCTACAACAATAACTTTTCGTGGCGTTTTATTCATAAAAATTATTGGTAATTTTACCCCTCATTTAAAAGCATGAAATTAAACATTTTTTAACAAATTAATGATGACATTAAATAAAGTTCAAAATTTTATTGCGATAGATGTAGGTAATAGCCTCATTAAAACGTTCATTATTAACGGAAACGAACATATATATAAACAAGCAGATAATTGGGATTCTATAAAAAAAGAAATTCATGAATATTTAAAAACCGACTACCATGTAATAATTAGCCAAGTGAATTCCATTTTTATGGATGACATTCGTAATACGTTTAAACAAAATAAATTTTTAATATTAAATAACACGACACCTTTACCCATTAAAAATAATTATAAAACACCCGAAACCTTAGGATACGACCGAATTGCCGCTGCCGTCGGTGCTTTTGAACATTTTCCAACCTCGCCATGCTTGATCATTGACGCAGGAACTGCCATTACAGTAGATTTAATGTACGAATCTTCTTTTATGGGAGGCTGTATTTCGCCCGGAATCGAAATGCGTTTTAGAGCACTTCATCAATTTACAAATAAGTTACCATTATTAACAAAATCAACTAATTTTGATTATCCCGGAAAAAGCACAGAAGAGTCAATATATAATGGTGTAATTCAAGGAGTTGTTTTTGAATTAGAAAAAAGAATAGAAGATTTTCAAAAATCGTATCCCAATGGTAAAATTATAATAACAGGAGGAGATGGTTTTTATTTGGTAAAATTGATAAAAAAAACCATCTTTGCTGAGCCGGAATTGGTATTAAAAGGATTAATTAATATACTGAAATACAATGTATTATAAAATATTTATCACAACATTTTTCTTCTTTTCTATTGCATCACAAGTATTTTGCCAGTCGTTTTCACTTTCGCCCTATTCCAAATTTGGCTTAGGTGATATAACCTATACAACTTTTCAACCCGGATTAGGTATGGGATACACTTCCATTGCCCAACGCTCAAATCGCTATATCAACGATGCCAATCCTGCTGCAGCATCTGAAATTGACACCATGACTTTTTTAACCGAACTTGCCATAAATGGAAGAAATCATACCATTACCAACTCGCTTATGTCAAAAACAACCACCAATACAGATATCAGCTACTTTGCTTTTTCTTTCCCCATAAAAAAAGACTGGGGAACTAGCTTAGGAATAAGCCCATACAGCAACGTTGGCTACAACATTCGCGAACAAAAAAGTATTGACACTTTAGAACTAACAAATATTTATAAAGGCGATGGCGGAATAAACGAAGTATTCTTAAATAACGGCTTTAGATTGTTAAATATTATTAAATCCGTCAAAATTAGTGACGAGCTTCAAAACACCCATATTCAAAATCTTTCGTTAGGGGTTCGTTTGTCTTATATTTTTGGTTCACTGGACAAGTATTCTACTTCTAATTTTAACAACGAAGCCTATGTTTTCGATGTTTACAAAACCGAGCGTTTTCTTGTCAGCGATTTCTCTTATAGGCTCGGATTACAATATCTAATTTCAAAATACGAAACCCTAAATGGCTTCAAAACAAATAAATATAAATTTTGCATTGGACTAACCATTGACAATCAAAACAATATAAACTCAAAACAAACTACCTTAATAACCAAATACTTAAATATGCTCGGTTATGTAACGAAAGATACCATCGAAAATAAAGTTAATAATAAAGGTGTTATACAAACCCCACTATCTGTCGGTGTTGGTTTTTCACTTTCTACAAAAGACAAGTTTACTTGGGCAACCGACTTTAAAATGCAACAATGGTCAAATACTACATTTTTTGGTGAAAATTCCAATCTTAAAAACACCATTTTTATAGGCTCAGGAATCCAATACATCCCCGACCCTTATAAGTTTTACAGTTATTGGAAGATGGTAAATTATCGCTTGGGTGCATACTACCATCAAACTTACCTTAACATAAACAATAACGACATCAACGAAGTTGGCATAACTTTTGGTTTAGGCATACCGATAACTAAAACCGACAAAGGAGAAGGCACCATGATACGCCGTAAATTACCACCCATGATAAATGTAGCATTGAGCTATGGAACTCGCGGCACAACCTCCGACAATTTAATTAAAGAACATTTTATACAATTTTCAATCGGTTTAAATTTGCAAGACATTTGGTTTATTAAACGAAAATATAATTAGAATTATGAGAAAGATAAGTTTTTTAATCGCAGCATTATTACTTTCAATCGGAAGTATATCTGTTAAAGCCCAAGATGAACAAGGTGGAAACGACCCTAAATACGGTTCTAACCCCGACCGTTGCAAAATGAATCTATCGTTATACGTTGAATTTTATCGCCAAAAAAACTATGCAGATGCATACCCATCATGGAGTATTGTATTTAATGAATGCCCTAAATCAAGTAAAAACTTATATATTCATGGTCCTAAAATAATTTGGGAAAAAATAAACAGTGCCAAAGACCCTGCTACAAAAGCTAAATATGCCGACACGCTGATGTTAATGTACGACCGAAGAATTGAAAATTTTGGTGAAGAAGGTAAAGTACTCGGTTATAAAGGAATAGACTTTTACAAACTCTATCCTTCTAAGAAAAAAGAGGCTCTTGACATTTTAGGACAATCTATCGAAAAAGATGGCAAAAACTCAGATCCTGCTGCCATCACTATCCTAATGGAAATTGCGGTTAATTTATATAAAGAACAAAAATTGCCAGCAGATCAAGTGTTAGAATATTACAACAAGTGTTCAGAAGCTCTGACTTCTCAGCTTGAAGTTAAACCCGATGCCGAAAACATAAAGAAAGCACAAGATAATATTGATTTAGCATTAGTTAATTCGGGTGTTGCTTCTTGCGATAAAATTGTCCCCATTTTTGCTGCAAAATACGAAGCCAACAAAGAAAACATCGACATGCTCAAAGTTATTTTAAAACTTTTAGCTCGTCAAGAATGTACCGATTCAAAAGTATATGCTCAAGCTTCCGAACAATTAAATAAGCTTCAACCATCTGCTTTTTCGGCATACTCATTAGCTCAATTATTTGTAAAAAAAGGTGAATACTCAAAGGCAGTTGAATACTATCAACAAGCAATCAAGCTTGATAGTTTAAACGATAAAAAAGCACAATACTATTACGAAATGGCCATTATTACGGGAACCAAATTAGGTCAACCTTCTGCTGCTCGAAATTATGCTTACAAAGCTGCTGAGTTAAGAAAAGGATGGGGAAAGCCTTATATTTTGGTTGGTCAGCTTTATGCCCAAAGTGCTAAAGATTGTGGAGATGACGCATATTATCAATCGTTGGTTTACATTGCAGCTGTTGATAAATTTATTCAAGCTCGCTCAATGGATGCTGACTGTGCAGACGAAGCAAACAAACTCATTAACTCATATAGCAGCATGTATCCTTCAAAAGAAGATATGTTTTTCCATGGCGATAACGAAGGAAAATCTTATACCATTGGATGCTGGATAAACGAATCCATAAAAATAAAAGTAAGGTAATAAACTCCTTTTAAATACAAAAAAAAGGCTGCTCATTTTGAGACAGCCCTTTTTTATATTTATTCGCATACTGCATTTAAATAAAAATCTTTCGTTAGTTCATAGTATTTTTTTGTGTACTTATGACGCTGCTCTGTTTCTATTGTTAATTCATCATATTCAATACCTTTTTTAACCTTTCCAAATTCAATCAAAACGCGATGTGCATCTTTGCCGGGTTTGGGATATACCTTAGTAATTCTATGAACATACCAGTAGTTTGACTTAACCAAATCAATAAAATATAGAATATGCTCGATAGGCATTATTAACGAAACATGTCCATCTATATTTAAATGCTTTTGAGCAAACATAATTATATCAAAAAGAGTTAGCATATGTGCATGTCGAGCTAAGGTCCTTTTTGCATCGGGACTAATAATTGAATTCATAAAAAAAGGAGGGTTGCAAATAATAACATCGTATTTTTCTTTAAATGCAAAAAAATTTTCTAACGAAGTACGATATATTTTCAACCGCGAATACCAAGGTGAGTTTTTAAAATTAAAACTTGCTTGTTCTGCGGCATCTTTATCTATTTCAATAGCAGTAATATTTGCTTCAGATCGCTGTGCTGCCATTAAACTCAAAATTCCAGTACCGGTTCCAATATCTAAAATTTTTTTTGCATTAGTAACGTTCGCCCAAGCCCCCAACAAAAAGCTATCTGTACCTACTTTATGACCACATAATTCCTGTTGTATTTCAAATTGCTTACACTTAAACCAATTGTTTGCCATATTATCTTAAAATATACAGTTTACCAAATCCATGTTTAAAATACTTGTCAGCATCGGTTTCTCTATGTTCTACATTACTCCCTTTGCTTCGAGCTTCTACCTGATAAAAATATACCCCATTTGCTAATTTATCTCCATACATATCGGTTCCATCCCATACATAATCGGTAATGTTTCGGCCTATATGAATATTTCCAAGTTCGTGCTTATATATTTCTTTTACCACTTTACCCGAAATTGTAAAAATTCTAATTCTTATATCATCGGGCAACTCAGAACCGGTTAAAGTAAATACGAAGCGTGTTGAAGTGCTAAATGGATTGGGATAATTAAGAACATACGAGATTGTTTGCTTGGTAATCACTTCGAATCGTATTGTATAATCGTAAAAACCGCTAATATTATTGGACACATCTTTTGCCTGAACCCGAAGCATATATTTTCCATCTGTTAACAAGGGTTTATAATTAATTTTACAACTATTGTGCGGTAATTGAGCCGGGTAAAAAGTCATACTGTTTTCGCTGTTTGTAAAATAAACTCTTTTTTCGATATTGTTGTTTAAGTCTGTTAAATAAATAGCAAACAAACCGGTATCGTTCAATGCTAAAAACTTATTTTCGTCTTTTAATTGAATGATGATATCGGGTTTTGACGAAACGATATCGCCGTCTAATATTCTTATTCCATCAAAAGTAATATCTAACAAAGGATTTATTTTATCTGTCTGAACATAAAAAGCTTTCTCGGCAATATTATTAAAATGACTTTGCTCCAATTGGTCGTACGAACCGGATAAAGAATTTATGCAATTTACCTCGTACCAAATTCGGTTTAATCCGGGATATCCCCGAGTGTTAAAGGTTATGGTATCCATCAGGACATCTCCTTTAGGGTGTTTTCGTAATCGCTTTGTAGAAAGAGGAACTATATTATTATTTTTATCCTGTAACCAGTATTTAACAAGTAAACTATCCATGTCGTAAGGGCTAATATTTTCTGTTGCAACAGCAAAAGCAATATGATCGCCCTCTTGAACGGTATCTTTATAAAAATAGAGTCCTTTTTCCGGATTAATGGCCGTTTCGGGAACACCATCGTATGTAACTTGCCAACGTACCAATTGAGTTGGAGTTTTAACAGAATCGTCAGAAGTCAATAATGATAGTCGCAAATATGGATAAGTAGCTGCATTAACATACTGATTTAAATTATATAAATCTAAGGTGTCTTCTCCCATATTTTGTATAACGAGCGATGAATCAAAGTTTACTTTATATGCCATCAATGATAAATAATTCAAATCTTTGGTTGGTTGTTCTTTTGCTTTGGGTAACCAATGAAGCGTTTTCCAACTGCTCGAAGGTCCCACTAATGTAGAATATATTTTTCCGCTGACATAATTAACCGGGATACTAAAAGTAAACAACAAACTATCGTTTGACCCGCAAACACGTTCTCTGGTATATGAAAAATCGCCTTTTTTGCAAAAGAAAATATAAGCACCGTTGTTGGGAACAGCTCTAACTTGAACCGCTCCAAGCTCTTCAAGAGACTGATATGCATTTTCGGGCCAATTAGAAAAATTTCCTGAAATAAAATTGTAAGTTAAAATGTAATAACCATTGGGTACACTATCGCGGATAAAATTTGCCATCATATCTAAATGAGCCGCATCCGTTGGAAAAACGTAATAATAATCCGGTCTATTTTTACCGGGACAAATAGGATAATTCAAATGACCATAATTATCGCGATTGCTTTCCCATGGTAAAATTGTTTGCGGATCAATAACAACAACAAGCATTGCACTGGTTGGCGAACAGGAGCTTCGTTCTATAATACCTTCTAAATTGTATTGGTAATCAAAATAACTTGTGGCGATTCCCACTCCCCTGGTTTGACATCGTAATTGACGTGGTGTTATAATAAAATCAAATGAACGTTGTTGCCTGTTGTAATCGACAAACTGATATCGGTCTTTTTTAAATTGGAAAAAATGAGCCTGCGACCAACCTGTTTTTTGTGGTATGTAAATAAAAGAGCTTTCTTTCCAGTTTAGGTTAGCACCATTATCTACCGCTACGTGCCAATAATAAACAGTGCAATCGCTAAGTAAAACAGGAGGTTTCCATGTTACCACGCCTCCCTGATGATAAACGATTTGTGTTTTTTTCCATGGACTATTAAACAAATCGGTGGTATCCATTTCAAAAATATAATTCTGAGCTGGTAAAAAAGGATATCCGGTACTTGCTTTAAGCGTTACGGTATCGGACGGATAAATAGAGAACTCGTAAGGATAAACAGGTACTATGTCGCTAATTGTAATGGTAAAATCGACACATATGTCGTTATTATTTTCGTTGTACTCTGAAATCCAATTACCGGCATCTACTTTAACACAAAATTTATTAACTCCAGGCCCCCTGATAATATCTACCGGAATTCTAAAAACTACAGTATCTTTAAAAAGACAAGCATTTTCAATTCTTGAAACAACTTCCTGGCTTCCATCTGCAAACGTTCTGATTAGATCCACCTGAAATGGCTGCGTTACGGCTTTGCCATAATTGGTAATAATGGCATGAACCTCAAATGTATCAATATCGCTTGTTACCATTGCCGGGTAAAAATGAATATCCTGGCTTCTGATAGTTAAATCGGGTAAAGCATTCACAGTCATTTTAACAGCCGGATCACCATGCAACGTAATATCAAAACAGGTATTTTTCATTAAGTCATTGTTGCCATTGGTTGTCATTAGCTCATTAATCGTTTCTTTCACACACTGACCGATGGGTTTTGCAAAATTTTTATAAGCAATTTGACGATAAAATTCAGTTGAATATAAAAACAAGTATGCCGCATTTCCCAAATCGGTCGAGGCCAAAAAAGCAATAGCACCTTTGTTGGGTATAATTACCCAATTTTCGGAAATTCTCTTATAATCCGGCAAATGTATATCACCCGACAAGCAAGTATTGGCAAGTAATAGTGGATATCGTCCGTTATTATTATAACTTGAGGGGTCGTCAATATTTTGGTCAAAACCCGAAGATGATGCATGGCCAAAAAAGTTCATAATGCTACAACCGTCGTTTATTAAATTTCGTATCGAATCCGATACA
>DAOOWN010000095.1:0-10917 GCA_035371305.1 Bacteroidales bacterium | reverse complement strand
TTATAAAATGCTACCAAGCGGCTGTTATGTTATCGATGCGAAGTATATTGTTAAAGGGAGCTTTGGCATGGAAATTTGTATAGCTGCAAATGCACATATTCTTATGAGAAGTATTGATTATCTTGAGATGAATTTAGTAACCCATTTTTATTATTATCATGCACGTACAAATTTCATGACAAAGCGTGTGAATAGTATTAATGCTTAATAAAGCTTCTGATGAATAATTTTTATTATATGCTTAAAAAATAAATCCAGCTAATTTGAAAAGCTAATACTTGTAAATACGAGCAATGAAATATAACTCGTTTATATGCGCTACTCTATTGCGTCTTATTTCCATTTTTGGATGTATATACGCTATAACGTTGCGATTATTTACAAGCAAATATAAAACGTTTTTCAATATGTTGTATGAATTATCTTAAAAAATGATTTGTATTTTGTTGAATGTCTGTTTTTTTGAAACACTGAAAACAGGTTATAGGCAAATTCTAATAAAAAAAATAGTTATTTTTTTGCTTGCAAACGTGGGGTGGGGTTCCAAACGCTACTTTTCACCCCTTTTAAAAACCGGAAAAAACCGATGAGCAATGCCAAGTTCATATAAAAGAAATGCGTAAGCAAACGCAATGCCCCAATATGGATGTTCATATGCGATACGATTCTTTCTAGTAAAACGAGAAATAGGAGTGCAATACCTGCAAGCCATAGATAATAATACAATGGGATATTATTGATAGCAAGAAATGTAAGAGCAATAAATGCTGTTATCATAATGAGCGGAGTAAACCATCGCAGTATTTTATGCGAAGTAAAGCAAAATCCAATGGGAGTAAAAAGATTTTTAATTGTAAATATTTTAAAATAATGTAAGTTTTGAAAATCGCCGGTTGCAATTCTTATTTTTCTATTAAATTCATGTTTCAGATTATTCGAAACATCTTCAAATACAATCGCCTTAGGATTATTAACGGCTTTATATCCCTTGCTTAAAACCTGCATATTGATAAAAAAATCGTCCACTAAAAAATTTTCGGGTACCGGCACAAAAAGAGATTTCTTAACGGCATAGCAGCCGCCAAAAGGTCCCATCATACAGCCCCAAAGTTGCCCTTCATAGTATTTTGTTTTTACCTCGTTGCTGATGTACATGTTTTCCTGTTTCGAAATGCCGTCACTTTGCAAGCCACTATGCATCATGCGAGTGTCCACTAAGCCTACTTTTTCTTCCTTAATAGAGGAACAAAGTTCGACCATCGTGTTTGGGTCGAATAGCACATTGGCATCGGTTATGATTAGAATATCGGCGTTGGCTTTTTGCACCAATTGATTGATGATTTTAATCTTGCCGTTTCGTTCGTTGAAAAATACAGGATGAAGTTGTGGGTATTTTTGTTGAAGTTGTTGCAATAGCTCATTTGTTTTATCGGTAGAATTATCAGAACCAACCCAAACTTCAATTAGGTTTATAGGATAATTGCTTTTAAAAATGCTTTCAATTTTATCTTCTATTACTTTTTCCTCGTTGTAAGCAGCCATTAATATCGAAACGGGTTGCTCGGTGTTAGAAGGAGCAGGTTGTTCTTTGTTTTTTGATTTTATGCGATACAATATGCGAAGTGATAAAGGGAATAATAAATACGTTTGTAAAACAGCAAAAACACAAATCCAAAAAATAATTGAAACAACAATCATGGTAAAAGAATTGATGCAAACTTACATAAATTTAATTAAGGTTGGCTATTAAACAGAATAATATCTTTGATTGCTTTTTGACAAACAATACAAAATTCGAGTTTATCAAGCGAACGCATAATACATTGGGTTGTAGGTCGATAAATATTTTTTTTGTTGTATCCGGCACCGGCAAATGCACCTACTTTCTGGTCAAAGCCTTTATTTATGGGTGTAGGTATGGGCGTTTTTTTATCTACCATATTTTTCCATTTTTTTGAAAAATGGACGAGTGTAGTAATGTTGGGTTCCCATGGCTCTAGAGTAATATCATAAAAATCGGCATTCGATTCGTCGGCATCGTCGTATTCGTCGGCAAGTCCGGCAAAAGCATGGCCAAACTCATGGACAAAAACATAATCGGCAAAATAATGGTCGGCAACGGCAACGCTATAATAATTATAAATACCGCCACCACCATAGGTGTTGGTGTTGACTAACACAATAATTTGATCGTAAGGCACGTTGGCAAGCACTTTTCCGAGTGGGGCATAATTGTAAACCGAGATATAACGGTCGGTTTCAAAAGTATAGAAACGTGTATCCAAAGCGGTTTTTCGCCATATATGTTTATGAGGCAAATCGGTGCCACGTTCTTCGGAGGGAACTTTAACAAAGCGGACATTAAATAATGATTTGCTTTCTTTAAAAGGACTAACATTAAAAAGTGTATCGGTAAGGCGTCGGGCATCTTGTTCAAATTTATTCATCTGCTCAGCAGTATAGCCCTCGGAAACGATGGCAATATCGACTTTTTCGTTGCAACTTCCGTTTTTTAAATATTCAATTGTAGGAAATGAATCGGCTTTTTCTGCAATTATTTCCGGCGATGACGGCGAAATGATTTCGCTGAATATCGGATAAAATTCATTGTTTTTGGCTCGCTGATAAAACATTACTTTAATGGTATGTTTCGGGAAAGGAATGGAAATCCATTGAATAAAGGTTCTTTTTTTTATTTTTGCCTCGGGCGTATATTGCCACTCTTGAAATAGCGTAGAAAACCCTTTTGAATATATTAGCGTAGTACCCATCGAATCAAAAACCTCTATTTTATAATGACCAAAGTTAAATGTGTCGATAAGATTTTTTTCATTTCCGCCCCAAACCGGTTCTTTATAAAGATTGGCAAGGGTTATTTCTGCTTCTGTGTTGTTTCCGCTTATATAATATTCAATTCGCAAACGTTCTTTTGAAAAATGCTGCGAAAAAACGATTTGACTGTAATGGGTAAGGTTGAACAGACAAAATGTAATAATGAAGGCTAACTTTTTCATAGCTTATGATTTAATTAAATGAAAAATATTTTTAATACTAAAAGAATACGATTTTTTCAGATAAAGATAAAAAAGAATAAGCATAATGATCGTTGTAACGATTTTAAAAATAATTAAATATAGATAGGGAATGGGTAAGAACAGGATCGAAGAGAATAAAATATTTAATAAGAGTAGCAAAGAAATAAACGAATAACGTATTTTAATTTTCGAAAAATGCATCCCAATAACGATTTGAATGGATGACATAATAAAGAATGCGGCTAAACGAGATAAAATAGCCCCTTTTTCAAGATAAACAGGAACCAGTAAATAGCAAAACAATAGATTGATTAAAAAACCTGCAAGATTTGACCAAATTAGGTGCTTTGTTTTTGATATTTCATAAAACACAAACAGGTTAAATGTTTGACCAATAAATACTAAGTAAAGGCTAATCAAAGCATATGGTATATAAGAAGTAGCGGCTAATAAATCTCTATTACTGGTTAATATATATAGTATTTCATAACTAAACCATGTTAAAGAAACCGATAGAATGGTCATTCCAATAAGTATTGATTTGAAGATTTTTTCAAGTTCTCTATATCTTTTTTTTTCGTAATATTCGTAAAACCAAGGAGTAAAAGAAGAATTAACCGATTCTTTTAAAATCGAAAATATGGAAGCAAAAGTAAGAGCAATAAAATAAATACCGCTCGAAGTAGTGTTGGTTTTGTAATTAAGAAAAAGTCTGTCGGTACTTTCCATTAAAAGGCCAAATAAAATAAATATTAAAATTGGCATGGAGTAGTGTAATAGATTTTTCAGTAAAGGCCATGAAAAACCACTGGTGTATATTTTTTTTTCAAAAAAGAAAAAATAGAGTGAAAATAAAATAGCAACGACAAGGGTGCTTAAAATGATGCCCATGGCGTCCATTTTAAAAACAACGACAAATAAAAGATTAAAAAAAATGTTACCACCATAATACAACATTTCGGCTTTGAATGCCGTATATCCGTTTTGTTCGCTTTTTTTTAACTGCTTATAAAAATCGAAAAGAGCAGTAAAAGGAAGTGCCAAAATGGCAATAAACATATATGGAAAAAAGGGAATGTCATTTAATAACGGTTTTAATAAAAATTTCCCCAAAAAAATTAACAACAACGAGAGTACAAGATGAATACTTAATATGGTAATAAAAGCAGTGCTTATATATTGGTCATTTTGATGTTTATTATTTTCCTGTACATAAATATATCTTGTAATGGCTCTTGGTATTTCGAGCATTGCAATGGACGAAATGATTAATGTTAGCGAACCTGTTATGGAAATAATACCATAATCGGAGGCTTTTAAATAATAACTGAAGATGGGAAAAAGAAAAATAGAAGAAGCTCTTAAAATTAATCCGGAAAATGAATATAGAATGGTGTTTTGAAGTAATGATTTTGTGCTCATCAAAAAAAATAAGTAAAAAAGACTAAATTTGCATTTTAAATGCAAAGATATTAAAAGTTGAAAGATATTAGTTTGAAATTTAAAAAACGATTTTTCTTTTTAATAGGAGAAAGCTATTTGTATTTATTTTATCTATTATTATATATAAATGTTTTAATAATAAAAAAATCTAAAACAAAGAACATTGATATTGCTTTTTTCCCTTATTCTTCGCCTTCATCTATTGGTTCTTTTTTGCGAATAAAACAATATGAGCCATTATTTAAAGCAAATAATATTAAATATAAAATGTTTTATTGTATTACCGATGAAGAAGAAAAAGTTTTTGAAAGTTTATCTTTTTTACAGCAATATATTTTGTTTTCTAAAATACTTGTTAGAAGAATTAAAGCAATAAAAATTGCAAAAACGGCTCGCGTAGCTTTTGTTCAAAGGAGTATGTTTCCGTTTTATATAAATCAGAAAAGACCGTTGATGGAGAAAATATTAAAAAAACAAGGATGTTATGTGGTTATTGATTTTTGGGATTCGGTTTGGGAGAAAAATAAATATTTAACGGATAATAGTGCAAAAATTGCCAATCTGATTACGGTATCAAATTCTTTTTTGATGCGTTATTTTGCAGAAATAAATAACAACGTTCAAATGTTTAATATTGCTGTTGATAATGCTCGTTATGTTAAAAAGAAGGATTATTCCATATCTGGAGCAATAAAGTTAGCATATATTGGGTATCCGTCAAATGTCAATAGGTTTATTGAGATGTTTAGACCCATTGCAATCAAACTAAAAGAAATGGTAGATTTTAAATTAGTTATTATTTCTAACGGGAAGTACGATGTTTCGTATTGCAAAACAGAATATTATCCATTTGATTACTCCGATTTCTCCAATATATTGTCAAGTTGTGACATAGGCTTATATTTGGTTGAAAAGAACGATATATCAGAAGGGAAATCGGCAATGAAAGTGATGGATTATTTGGCGTGCGGACTGCCTGTTGTTGCTTCTCCTTGGGGTGTATATGGTTTTAAACATACAACTCATTTGTTGCTAAGTAATAGCGATGAAGAGTTTTTAGATAATATTTTAATGCTTGCAAATGATATTGAGTTACGAACAAAACTGGGAACCAATGCTCAACAAATAATTTCAGAACAATTTTCACTAGAAAAATCAATTAAAATATACGAAAACATATGTGCGGTATAGCTGGTATAAGATCGTTTGATTTTCCGGTTTCAATAAGTAAATTGGAAAAAATGTCAGCATCTATTGCTCATAGAGGTCGGGATGCTCATGGCATTTGGGTTAGCAGCGATAAAAAAGTAGGATTTGCACATAGAAGACTTTCTATTATAGATTTAAGTGAAATGGCAAATCAACCATTTATATATAAGCACATTGCCATTACTTTTAACGGCGAAATTTATAATTATTTAGAGAATAAAGAAATTCTGATAAAGAAGGGATATCGTTTTACTACAAATTCTGATACAGAAATAGTATGCGCATTATATTTAGAGTATGGCGAAAATATGTTTGTGTATATGGATGGTGCATTTGCTTTTGCAATCTGGGACGAAAAAAAACAGTTAATGTTGGTTGCAAGGGACAGATTTGGAGAAAAACCTCTTTATTATGCACAAAAAGATAATTCCTTTTATTTCGCTTCAGAAATGAAAGCATTGTGGAGTGCCGGAATAGAAAAAACACCCGACCCGTTAATGTTTTATAATTATTTAGCTTACGATGTATTAGAAAATCCAATCGACAAAGAGCAAACTTTTTACCATGGCATAAAAAAACTTAAAGCATCGCACTATTTACTAATAGAAGGCAATACGATTTCAATAAAACCGTACTGGAAACTTAAAATTAAGCAACATAGTATTACTATTGATAAAGCAAGCGAAACTCTTTTTTCATTATTAGAAACTTCAATAAAAAGGAGATTAAGATCTGATGTAAATATCGGAACGTCTTTTTCAGGTGGTTTAGATTCAAGCATTATTGTAGAATTGATTAGTAGATTTTTGCCAACTGAAAAACAAAATGTTTTTTCGGCACGGTTTAAAAACTATCTTTACGACGAAACCAAATACCAAGAAATATTGTTAAATGGAAAAAATTTTAAATCATATGTTGTATATCCAACAGTTAATGATTTTATAAAGAATCTTTTTATCCTGTTTGATATTCAAGAAGAGCCTTTTGGCAGTGGGAGTGTTTTTTCTCAATGGAGTGTAATGAAGACAGCAAAAGAAAATAATGTAAAGGTTATGCTTGATGGACAAGGTGCAGATGAGGTTTTTGGAGGATATGTTAAATATGCAAATACGTATTTGATTGAATTACTAAGAAAAATGTCGGTTGATTTTTTTACTCAAAAGAAAAAAATATGTGAGAACGAATTGTCTAATAATAAAGCACTTATAAAAAACGTAAAAGATGCTTTTATTCGAAAAAATCTATCTTTTTTAAGGCCACTCTATTATAATTTTCGAAATAAAAGTAAAGATTTGGGTATTAACACCCAATTTGCTGGACAGTTTTATAAGAAAACTCCGCCATTTAAAATTTTTGTTGATTTAAACAAGCAACTATATTATGATACCACCACCTATGGCTTAGAAAAACTATTGAGAATTGCAGATAGAAACTCTATGTATCATGGTGTTGAGGTTCGTTTGCCCTATTTATATCATGAGTTGGTAGAGTTTGTTTTTTCGTTGCCATCAACTTTTAAGATACATAACGGATACTCAAAATACATCCTTAGAAATATGGCAAATGATTTACTGCCTTATGAGATTGTTTGGAGAAAACAAAAAATAGGATATAATACTCCCATCGAGAACTGGATAAAAAACAACGAATTTGTCGAAATGTTTCATGATGCTGAGAATCGATTAATCAAAAACGGTATTATCGTTTCAAATCATACGATTAATCCGATGAAAATAGTTGAGACCGATTATTTTATGCGTTAGACAACTCCGGTTCAGAATAATACTCAATCGCCATTAATAAAATATCTTGTATATTTGTCGAAAAAAAATGTCGTTTTTATATCCGTGGGTATTTTGGTTTAGCTCGTTGATCGCAATTCCGATTATTATTCATCTTTTTTATTTCAGGCGATATAAAGTTGTGTTGTTTAGCAACAATGCAATGCTCGACAATGTGATAAAACAATCAAAATCGCAGCAACGAATTAGGAATTTGATTATTTTGTTTTTACGAATTTTATTTATTTTGTCGTTGGTTTTTGCCTTTGCTCAGCCGTTTATTGCAAAAAACGAATCATCTGATACCAATTTCGAAAAAGTATGGGCACTTTATATTGACAACTCGTTTAGCATGAGTCAGGAAGGAGAAAAAATGTCCTTACTGGATGAGTCAAAAAGCAAGGCAATAGCAATGCTTCAATCATTGCCTCCCACAACTCGCTATTTAATTTGTTATCATGGAATGAATATTTCTGCATCGCGATTTTATACTTCTGAAGAGGCACAGCAAAAGATAAACGAAATAAAACCTTCTTCTGTCGTTTTAACATGGAACGATGTTTTTGATATATTTGAAAGAGCCAAAACTTCGCTTTCTCTCTCATCTTCGTTTGAATATGCTTTTTTTACTGACGGACAAAAATATGCTGTAGATTATAAAAAATGGGAAAAACGGAATGTGAAATTGATGCTTTTTTTGGCAAAAGGAGCATCCCTGTCAAATCTGAGCATTGATAGCATTTGGGTAGAACAGCCCAACCATGTTATGGGTAAAAATGAAAAAATTACAGCTAACATACATAATTTCGGCAAAGATGATTTAAACAACATTCCGGTACAGCTATTCATCAACGATACATTAAAATCGGTAGCCTCGCTCAACATTAAAAGCGAACGGAGCGAAAATGTGGTTTTTAATTTTACAAACCTTCGTGCCGGTTGGATAAGCGGAAAAATCGAAATTTCTGATTTTCCGGTTGTCTTCGATAATAAATATTATTTTACCTATTCGGTATATAAGAAAATTAATGTAGCCGTTTTAGGAAAGGAAAATATCGAGCATTTTAAAGCCTTTTTTGATGCAGACAGTAGCATTCAGGCAAGTTATTTTTTAAACGATAATTTTGCTTTTAATAGCATAAATCTTTATCAGGTTGTAGTTGTAAATCAATTAAAAGCAATTAGCTCCGGAATGTGGAATTCGTTAAAAACATTTGTTTCGAAAGGAGGAACAGTTTTAATTATTCCCAACAATGATTGGGACATCGCTGCCATAAACCCATTTTTAAAGGATTTGGGTTGTGTTTACGCAAAATCCGATACCATAAAACTGGACATGCAGATTCCTTCGATGGAGCAAGATTTTTTTTCGGAAATGTTTACCAAAAAAGAAGAGCGAGCAAAAATGCCGTGGGCACGAAATACTTTTATTCCCGAAGCATATTCAAGCCGCTTTGATGTTCTTTTACAATTTGAAAACAAAAAAAATGCAGCGATAAGAATTTTTAAAGATAAAGGTCAGTGGTATGTTTTAGGATTCTCTTTAAACCCAAAAAACAGTAGCTTTTTATCACATCCTTTATTTGTTGCAATGATCCATAGAATTATTCAGTTGGCAGTACCAAACAGTTCTTTGTATTATACTATTTCGCAGAATACAACCATTCATATTCCCACAGACTCAGCTGTAAGCGAAAAAGGGTTGCAATTTTTTAATCCTAAAACGAAACAATCGTTTATCCCAATACAACAAAATCTTTTTAACGAATGTATTATATCTTTAAAAGAAGCTCAAATAGAAGACGGATTTTATGATGTTATTTCTGATAATACCAGATTGGCCGGTGTTGCATTAAA
Organism: Bacteroidales bacterium; assembly: GCA_035371305.1. GTDB lineage: Bacteria > Bacteroidota > Bacteroidia > Bacteroidales > GWA2-32-17 > Ch61. Next base: position 1,592 of record DAOOWN010000095.1, on the reverse strand, counting down.
CTACAACCGCAAGGAATCTGAAATGAATTTCTACAATGAAGATGAATTGATACAACTTTTAAATGAAAAAGGCATAAAAACGACCATAATATCTACTTCCAATACCGACGAAATAAAAGCTACCGTTCAATACCAGAAAAAAGGTTTGGTTTTATGGAAATGGTTTGTTTTAGGTGCATTGTTTTTTTTATTGACAGAAATGGCCGTCATTCGTTTTTGGAAAGTATAAAGCTGCTATCAAACAGTTTAAAGTTTTTGAAAATCAAAAATAAATATGTAGGTTTGCAGCAAACTAAAAATCAATTATTATGGCAACAGCAGTTAAATCAAAAGCAGTGAAAACAAAAAAATTAACTTCTAACGATTTTATAGCAAAAGAAGACCAATTTGGTGCACATAATTATCATCCGCTACCGGTAGTATTAGAAAGAGGTGAAGGTGTTTTTGTATGGGATGTGGAAGGTAAAAGATATTACGATTTTCTTTCTGCATACAGTGCAGTAAATCAGGGTCATTGCCATCCAAAGATTGTAAAAGCAATGATAGAGCAAGCTCAAAAATTAGCGTTGACTTCACGCGCTTTTTATAACAACATGTTGGGTCAATACGAAGAGTTTGTTACCAAGATGTTTGGCTACGACAAAGTATTACCCATGAATTCGGGAGCCGAAGGAGTAGAAACCGCTTTAAAAGTTTGCCGTAAATGGGGATATGTAAAAAAAGGTGTTCGTGAGAACGAAGGTAAAATTATAGTATGCCGCGACAATTTCCATGGCCGCACCATTACTATTATTTCAATGTCAACCGATCCCGAATCGTATGGTCAGTTTGGTCCTTATACTCCCGGTTTTGTTGTTGTTCCTTACAATGATGTTGAAACGTTTAAAGGTGTAATAGAATCAGACCCCAATATTATAGGTTTCCTAGTTGAGCCAATTCAAGGCGAAGCCGGTGTTGTAGTTCCGGACGATAAATTTTTAAAAGAAACCTATAAACTTTGTAAAAAACATAATGTTCTTTTTATAGCTGACGAAGTTCAAACCGGCGTTGCTCGTACCGGAAAAATGCTTGCTTGCGACCACGTAGGCATTCGTCCCGATGTAGTTATCATGGGTAAAGCATTATCGGGTGGTATGTACCCAATTTCGGCCGTATTGGCAGATAACGATGTGATGTTAACAATAAAACCCGGCCAGCATGGCTCTACTTTCGGTGGTAACCCGTTAGCTGCTCGTATTGCAATTGCTGCATTGGAAGTTGTTCGTGATGAGAAATTAGCCGAAAATGCCGAAAAAATGGGAAAACTTTTCCGTGATGAATTGGCCAAAATAAAATCTCCGATGATTGAAACCATTCGTGGTAAAGGATTGTTGAATGCAGTAGTTATTAAACCAATGAACGGGAAAGAAGCGTGGGATGTATGTTTAAAAATGAGAGATAATGGATTGTTGGCAAAACCCACGCATCAACATATTATTCGCTTCGCTCCTCCGCTAGTTATAAATAAAGAACAAATTCTTGAAGCGGTTGATATCATTAAACGCAGTTTAAAATCGTTTGAAAAAGAAAAAAATTAATTTTTAACCGATTAT
>DAOOWN010000094.1:0-11156 GCA_035371305.1 Bacteroidales bacterium | reverse complement strand
TGGTTTTATATTTTTATCCTAAAGACAATACTCCGGGCTGTACTGCAGAAGCATGTAATCTTCGTGATAACTACCAACGTTTTTTAGATAAAGGATACACCATTGTTGGTGTTAGTGCCGATAGCATTAAATCACATCAAAATTTTATTCAGAAATACAATCTTCCTTTTTCACTCATTTCTGATACTGAAAAAAAGATACTAATGGCATATTATGCATATGGCGAAAAAAAAATGTATGGTAAAACGGTAATGGGAACCATACGAAAGACATATATAATTGATGAAAAGGGAATAATTGAAGAAATAATTGAAAAGGTCGACACAAAAAATCATACAGTACAAATTTTAAAAAATAAATAATATGGAAAACAAAAAAGAGAAACAAGAAAATGCAAAAGAAAAACTAAAAGCGTTGCAAGCTACCCTCGATAAAATTGAAAAAGACTATGGCAAAGGCTCCATTATGAAAATGGGTGACGAAAGCTTTTTACCGGTTGATATTATTCCTACCGGTAGCATTGGATTGGATGCTGCTTTGGGCATAGGTGGCTATCCTAAAGGTAGGGTTGTAGAGATTTTTGGACCTGAATCGTCCGGTAAAACTACGTTGGCTATTCATGCCATAGCCGAAGCTCAAAAATCGGGTGGCATTGCCGCTTATATTGATGCTGAACATGCTTTTGATCGTACGTATGCCGAAAAATTAGGGGTAGATTTAGATAATCTTTATATATCACAACCCGACAATGGTGAACAGGCATTAGAAATTACCGATAGTCTTATCCGCAGTGGTGCTATTGATATTATTGTAATTGACTCGGTTGCTGCACTTACACCCAAAGCTGAAATTGAAGGCGATATGGGCGATAGCAAAATGGGATTACAAGCACGCTTAATGTCACAGGCATTGCGAAAACTTACTGCTAATATCAGCAAAACCAATACTTGTTGCATTTTTATTAATCAATTGCGTGATAAGATTGGTGTAATGTTTGGCAATCCTGAAACAACTACCGGTGGCAATGCTTTGAAATTCTATGCTTCCGTAAGGTTGGATATTCGCAAAATAAGTCAAATTAAAGATGGCGAAGATGCAACCGGCAATAGAGTTAAGGTTAAAGTTGTAAAAAACAAAGTGGCACCTCCATTTAAAAAAGCCGAATTTGATATTGTATTTGGTGAAGGTATTTCTAAAATTGGAGAAATTATTGATATTGGTGTTGAAAACAACATCATTAAAAAAAGTGGTTCATGGTTTTCGTACAACGATATTAAATTAGGGCAAGGACGCGATTCTGTAAAACAGATTTTAACCGATAACCTTGAGTTGATGAATGAAATTTCTGCTAAAATAACAGAAGTGTTAAAAGCAAAATAATATTGATGAATATAGCGGTCTAATTTAATTTAGACCGTATTTTTTTTGGAGGATAAGAATGAAAATAGTAATTTTTTTTAGTTTTTTTTGCTTAGTGCTGTGGTCTTGCTCAAATTCTAATAGTCAATCTAAAGACAAAGAGCAAAAAGATACCTTAGGTTTAACAGATATTTCTCAGAAAATAAGAAAAAATCCATTAAATGCAGAATTATTCGATAAGAGAGCTGCTATTTATTGGTCTATTTTAAAAGTAGATAGTGCCATAAACGATGCTATCATAGCAACTCGCTTAGATTCGATGAACGATGATTATTCGTTACATTTAGCAGATTATTATTTTAAAAGTATCAAAATTCAGGATGCCATTCAGGTACTTCAGAAGTTTTTAGAACGAAAACCCCAAAGTTTAAAAGCATTAACCAGAATAGGTAAATATTTTTCTTATTTGAAAGATTACAAAAAAGCAAAAGAATTTATCGATAAAGCTCTTACAATCAATCCGCAGTATGCAGACGCTCATTTTGTAAAGGGAGTGATTTTAACCGAAACGAACCAACCCAAGCAAGCCATTAATGCCTTTATGGAAGTGGTTCAATACAATCCTGAAGATGTGGAAGCATATATGATGCTTGGATTGCTTTATCAGGAGTTAAATGATTCAATTGCTTTACAATATTATCGTACAGCTGCCAATATGAATCCAAAAGATCCACAGGCATATTATAATATTGCTTTTTTTTATCAGGAGAATAAAAATTATTCAAAGGCAATTGAAAACTATAATTATATTTTAAGAAAAGTAAATAAATCATATTCAAATGCTTATTTTAATATGGGTTATATAAATATGATGTACCTCAAAGATTATGGGAAAGCAATGGCATACTTCGATTCAGTGTTGCAAATTGAACCTCAACGAGTTGAAGCAGTATATAACAAAGGTTATTGTTACGAGATGATACATGATTATACTTCTGCCCGAAGCATGTATATTAAAGCTAAATCGATTGTAGATAATTACGACTTAGCTGTTGAAGGATTAAATCGCTTAGATAAAAAATAAATTAATTTAATTTGGATAAATTATGAATAGATTCATTATTTTTATGTTGTTATGGACTTTATGGAGTTGTAATAACAAAGAAAATCAACAAACAATTTCAAATGCAACTTCTTCTGTATTTGATTCTTTGGCTAATCAGCCGATTAATGAAACTCGAGTTACACCGGAATTGCTATGGAAATTTGGACGTATTGGTGAATTTGATGTTTCGCCGGACGGGAAGCAGGTAGTTTTTTCTGTTACACGTTATTCAATAGCTGCCAATAAAGGTTATACCGATTTATTTATAGTACCTATTAGCGGTGGCGACCCCAAGCATTTAACTCGTTTTGAAGGCAGCGAATTTAATCCTCGCTGGCGTCCGGATGGTAAAAAAATCGGATTTATAGCTATGGAAAGCGGAAGTCCACAAATTTGGGAAATAAACCCGGATGGAACCGAAGCGAAGCAAATATCGAACATTAACGATGGTATTAATGCTTTTGAATATGCCCCGGTAGGAAATAAATTGTTCTACACAAAAGATGTACAGGTAAAGCCAACGGTTGCCGATATGTATCCCGATTTACCTAAAGCCAATGTTCATATAGCAAGCGAGTTGATGTACAGGCATTGGGATCACTGGGAAGATGGTGCATATAGCCATATTTTTATTGCCGACAGGCAAGGAGATAGTTTGGCAAATATGGTAGATATTATGTCAGGCGAGCCGTTTGACAGTCCGTTGTCGCCATATTTTGAATCGAATGAAATTACGTGGAGCCCCGATGGTAAAATGATTGCTTATACGTGTAAAAAACTTTCGGGAAAAGACTATGCTATTTCTACCAATAGCGAAATATATTTATACGACCTTGCTACTAAATCTACTACTAATTTAACCGAAGGTATGCCGGGTTATGATAAATATCCTGTTTTTTCGCACAACGGAAAATTCTTAGCTTGGATGAGTATGGCGACACCCGGTTATGAGTCGGATAAAATGCGATTATTTGTTTATAATTTTGAAACAAAAGAGAAAAAAGATTTAACTGCTCAGTTTGATCAGAATGCAAGTGAGTACCAATGGTCTGCTGATGATAAAAAGATATTTTTCACAACTGACATACGCGGAACAAAACAGATATATTCGATAAACGTTGAGACTAATTTTATTAAACCCATTACTCAAGGTAAACACGATATAAATACTTTCAAGTTAGTAGGTAATACAATGGTAGCATCTAAAATGTCCATGAAAATGGCGTCAGAGCTGTTTAATGTTAATTCCGAAACAGGCGAAATGCAAGCATTGACCCAAATTAATAAAAATATTTATGATAAAGTAGCAATGGGCGAATCGCGTGAGCACTGGATTAAAACGGTTGACGGAAAACAAATGCTGGTATGGCTTATTTATCCTCCTAACTTTGATTCTACTAAAAAATATCCTGCTATTTTGTATTGCCAAGGAGGTCCGCAAAGTATGGTTAGCCAATTCTTTAGTTTTAGATGGAATTTTCAGATTATGGCAGCTAACGATTATATTATTGTTGCCCCTAACCGTAGAGGGTTACCCGGTTTTGGACAAGAGTGGAATGCCGAAATATCCGGCGATTATGGTGGCTTAAATATGCAAGACTATTTGTCTGCTATAGACGATGCTAAAAAACTGCCATACGTGGATGCCGAACATTTAGGTTGTGTGGGTGCAAGTTATGGCGGATTTTCGGTATATTGGTTAGCCGGACATCACCAAAAAAGGTTTAAAGCGTTTATTGCACATTGCGGAATGTTTAATCTTGAAAGTCAATATGCCGAAACCGAAGAAATTTTCTTTACTAACCATGACTTAGGGGGAGCATTTTGGGAAAAGGATAACAAGATTGCTCAACGTTCGTACGCTAATAGTCCTCATCGTTTTGTTCAAAATTGGGATACGCCGATTTTAATTATTTCTGGTGAGCACGATTTTAGAATTCCTTTTACAGAAAATATGCAAGCTTTTAATGTTGCTCAATTGTTAAATATTCCCAGTAAATTATTAATTTTCCCAGAAGAATCACATTTTGTTTTGAAACCTCAAAATAGTATTCTTTGGCAACGTGAGTTTTTTGCTTGGTTAGATCATTGGTTAAAACCTAAAACAGCTCAATAATGAGCAATAAAAAAGCCCCAAAAAGGGGCTTTTTTATTTTTTTAAGTGCAAATTATTTTTTCTTGCCTTTACCTTTTGCTTCAGCAGCTGCGATTGAATCAGCTTGAGCTTTAGCTATGGAATCAGCTTTAGCTTTGTTAATGCTATCCAAACGAGCTTGTTCAATTTCTGCTTTAGCGATTGAATCTTTCATTAAAGAATCTTTCATTAAAGAATCTAAACGAGCTTGTTCAGCAGCTTTTTCTTCTGCACTTGGGCCACAGGCTACGAATGACATCATGCCTGCAATCATTAAAAGACCAAATAACTTTTTCATAGGGTTTTAATAGTTTTTAATAAATTAATCGGTGCAAATTTATATTGCTTTTTAATAGGTTGTTCTTTTTTTTAGAAAAAAAATTAAAAAAAGTATTAACAATTGAAAGTTAATTACTTAGATGTGTATTTATCAATTTTTTCAAGTAGAATTTTAAAGTCATGGGGTAAATCCGATTCAAAAAAAAGCATTTTTTTTGTTTTTGGATGCAAAAAACCTAACGATTTTGCATGGAGAGTAAAATGAGGCATTATTTGATAACAATTTTCTATAAATTGTTTAAACTTCGGACTATTTGAAAAGTTTATAATTTTATCCCCTCCATATTTAGAGTCGTTAAAAAGAGGATGCTTTATAAATTCTAAATGAGCTCTTATTTGGTGTGTTCTACCGGTTTCCAATTTACACTCTATTAAGCTCATAAACGAATAATCTTTTAAAACTTTATAATGTGTTACAGCATGTTTTCCATGTTTTTCGTCAACAAAGACAGCCATTTTTTTTCTATCTTTAAGCGATCTGCCAATGTTACCAATAATTGTCCCTTGGTTTTTGTCAAAACTTCCCCAAACCAATGCTTGATAAGTGCGTTCGGTTGTTTTTTCGAAAAATTGCTTTGCCAGAAAAGCATGAGCATAATCATTTTTTGCAATAACAAGTAAACCGCTGGTATCTTTGTCTATTCGATGGACAAGTCCGGGACGAATGGTTTCGCTTAAGCTAAGTTCTTTGAAATGATATAATAAAGCATTGACTAAGGTTCCATAATAATTACCCTTGGCCGGATGTACTACCATGCCTGCAGGTTTGTTTACTACAAGTAGTTCCTCGTCTTCATATACAATGTCAATAGGGATATTTTCGGCAATGAGCTCATATTCATTGGGAGGATAGGGTAGTACAACAGAAATGACATCATTGGGTTTTACCTTGTAGTTGGATTTGACCGGTTTTTCGTTAACAAGAATGCAATTTGCTTCGGCTGCTTGTTGAATTCTGTTACGTGAAACCTGATTGAGCCGATTTGCTAAAAATTTATCAATTCTTAATAATGTTTGACCTTTATCAACAACTATTCGATGATGCTCATAAAGTTCGTTGTTTTCTTCGTTTTCAGAAATTTCTAAATCTAATTCTTCGTCAATCATTGATGCTGAACCACAATTTTATAAACAGTATTGTTTTGAGTTGTTGTTAAAAAATAAATACCATTTTCAAGATTTGTTGCATCAATAGATTTTGAACAACCTGATTTAACAATTTTTCCTGTAATATCTATAAGCGAAAATGGTATGTTTTCATTCTGAGAAATCATTAATACATCATTAACCGGATTGGGATAAGGTAAAAAGCCGGGATCTATTTGGTTTTCTGTAATATTAATGAGTGGGTTTTTACTAAAAATAGGACGAATCATAGGTGTTCCTTTATAAGGGATTTGTATCCAAGTCCCGGTAATATTATAATATACCGCATCGGAATAGTCGTAATTTAAATCAAAACCTAAGTTTAACAATTCGGTTGATGTTTGAGTCCAACCGATAAAAACGCTATCAGTTATATATATGGCTGTGTCTAAGTTATAATGATAAAACTCGTTAATTCCTGCATATTCAGGTCTGAATCCGGTTTTTTTATAAATAATGCTATCGGGTTTTCCATTCTTACATTTCCAAATTGTAAGGTAAAAGTATTTTTGGCTTGCATTATTGAGTGTTCTGTTAAAAAACATGTCAACGCCTCTTAGGGTATCGGGTGTAAGCGTTTTAAATAACATGGCAAACTTTCCGTTTTGCGAACCAACTCCCGATAATCCAATTCCATATTCAGCAGAACCATCGTCTATTGCATAATAATTATCGAACGTTTGATAAAAACGCATGGTATCATTCCATGTAAAAATGGTTTCGGAGTTTAACGTAGGTGCAGTTATGTTTATGAGTACTTCAAACGTCGATTTAGTTAAACTATTATCGGGAAATAAATTTGGTTTTGCTTTTTGCTTAAACTGAAATTTTTCAAATGGATTAATGTTTTCATTTCCCAGAGAATCGAATCGTATGAACTGCTGCGAAGTTATATTGTTAATTATGATGAACCTTTTCACATTTAATAATGAACTATATAAATTGTAATAATTAAATAAAAGCGTGTCTATTTGTAGTGTGTCAAGTTGTTTGTAATGTTCCCAAGGTATAGATGTATATGGGTATTCTATCATAGAACGAATCGGCTCTTTGAAACAAACATCGGGGTAGATACTATCGTTAATGTTCGAATGCTCTTTGATATATACATAATCTAAGTTCCAAAAATCTACATTGCTTGCAAAGCTTGGATAATTTAAATTTCCGAAACTGGCATAATTGTAGAACCTGAATTGAAATCCATTTTTAAAAAAATTAGAGTCTGCTATGGGGATTACAACTTTATGAAAAATTGTGTCAGAACTAGTTCCGGCTACAGACCATATATGAGTCCAATCAGTGTTCGGAGTTTTAAATTCTAAAACCAGTGAATCGGTGCTTTCGGGGGCATTTCCACCATTACCCTGTGCTTGATAAAAAAAACTGAGATAAATAGAATCGCTAGGATTATAGTAGGTTGTATAATAACGTTGAATATAAATATATTGAGAAGTTATACTGTCATAATAATACAGAGAATCGCTTACATCTAATTTCTGCACTCCATAGTATATATGCATAGTTGGTGTAAATGTACCGGGTTGATAAAAGCAATTGTAAATATGGGTGCCCGAGTAATAATAAAGCGAATCGGCCGGATAGTAATGATTACTGGCCGTTTCATAATAATAAAGTATGTTTGTAGGATATGAAAATGAGTTATAGGTTATAAAATATTCTAAATTAATGGGCTTAGATGTAAGGTAATCAGCTATGAAGGGTGTTTCAGATGCATTGGAATAAATTTGCCCCGCCATATTCAAAATATCAAAGGTTGCTACACCGATGCTTATAGGATTTTTTCCAAAGCTTTGGTTTATATAAACATTATTGTCCATCCAAAGTGAATTGTCAGGATAAACTCCTTTTTTCGAAAAGTCGTCGAAAAATGGAATACCTATGGTGTCGTTTTGCTTCGATTTTGTGGAATATTCCGAATAGCTTTTTTCTATTATAGGATTAGAAACTGGTCTCAGCAAAATCGGTTGTGAAAAAGTTAAATTATGAATTAAAATGAAAAAAAATGGGATAATTATTTTTAACATAACTAAAAGTTAATTTCGTTAGTATTTTCGGGTAATAAATCCTTGTCTAATGTAATCCAAACATCGATGTAGCTGCCTAAGGTTATGGGAGATTGATAGTTGCAGCCGGGTAATTGTTTCCATATATAGGCTTTGGATGAGTCTTTTGCCGATTTTATAGTAGCATCGGCAGATATGGAGCCTAAGTTTAGCGAAGCTGACGAAAGAATAGACTTTGCTTCGTCGAGCGTTTTTCCAACCAAGCAAACGATATCTGTTTTTTCGTTGCTTTCACCTTTCCCAATTTCCAAATCAATAACAGAGCCTTTAGAAATTAAGGTCTGAGGTGCAATTTCTTTGCCTTTGTAAAATTGTTTTAATACGGTTGTTGAAATATCCGGAACGTAACTAAGTTTTCCGATTTTTAATCCGTAAAGTTCTGCATCGGCAGTTGCTTGGCGAAGCGAAATTCCTCTTAGGTCGGGCATTGTTATTTTTTCGTTTTCAAATCCGTTGACAATTAAATATATTGTACGTTCGGGTTTTACTTTTGATTTTGCTTCGGGAATTTGTGCAACTACTACTCCTTTTGGTTTGTTTATAAAGTGGACAGAATCAGAAAAAACTACTTTAAGGTCATGTAATTCTGCAGTATGTTGAGCTTCTTCAAATGTCATATTGGTTAAATCGGGAACTTCAATGGCTTCGCCATGGTAGGTATAGGAATTAAGCCAAAAATAAAGTGAAGTTAGTGCAACCACAATAATTGCTACTTGAATGCTAATATGCTTCCAGATGACTTTTGTTTTAAAAACAGATAAAAAACTCATAATCTTTTGTATAACGCAAGTGCAAAGATAAAATTATATTTCCGTTTATTAAAATTGAATTTAAACCGGTTTATATTCTCATAAATTTTCGAATGATGTTAATTTTTTTGTCAGAATAGGGTGAATATTTAAAGTTCGGTTCAAAAAATGTAGGCTTATCCATGATGCTTTTGTAATGAGTAAATGTGTCGAATCCGGCTTTACCATGATAACTTCCAATACCGCTGTCGCCAACTCCGCCAAATGGTAGTTTACTATTAGTAATGTGCATGATGGAATCGTTGATAGCTCCGCCTCCAAACGATATTTCGCTGATAATTTTTTTTGCTATTTTTTTATTTCCTGAATAAATGTAACACGATAATGGGCGTGGTCTTCTTTTTATTTCATCTATTACATCTTCAATATTTTCAAATGAAAGTACCGGAAGTATGGGTCCGAAAATTTCATCTTGCATAGAAATATGTTTAAAATCAACATTATATAATATGGTGGGTTCTATTAGTCGTTTTTCTGCATTGAAATTTCCGCCGGTAAATATTTTTTCTTTATCCATCATTTCAATTAACCGATTGAAATTCTTTTGATTTATTATTTGAACATAATTCCCATTTTCCAATGCAAAATTCGATTGTTTAATTTCTTCTTTTAATGCCTGCAAAAAATCATTGTAAATATGTTGATGTACAAGTAAATAATCGGGAGCAATGCACGTTTGTCCTGCATTTAAAAATTTTGCCCATGTGATACGTTTGGCACTAACTTTAATATTGGCATCATGCCACACAATAGTAGGGCTTTTTCCGCCAAGTTCTAAGGTTACGGGAGTTAATTGTTTAGCAGCAGCTTGATATACAATTTTTCCAACAGGAACACTTCCGGTGAAGAATATTTTATCGAATTTTTGTTCTAAAAGTGCCGTCGTTTCTTCAACACCACCTTCAATTACCGTAAAAAAAGCATCATCAAATGTGTTTTTAATCATTTCTTTTATCACACTACTAGTATTTGATGAAAGTTCGCTTGGTTTAAGTATTACGGTATTACCGGCTGCAATAGCTGCAATAGCGGGTGCTAAAGATAGTTGAATAGGATAATTCCATGCTCCAATTATTAAACAAACACCCAATGGTTCCGGAACAATGTAGCTTTTTGCCGGGAAGTTGATAATATTTGTTTTGACCCTTTTAATTGATGACCAGCGATTTACTTTTTTTATTGCTTCTTTTATATCAAGGTATAGTAGAGCCAGTTCATTAGTAAACGTATCAAATTTTGATTTTTTAAAATCATCGTAAATGGCCTTTTCTAATTTTGATTCATAGCTTTTTAGAGCTTGAGATAAGAGTTTTAATTGTTGTTTTCTAAAATTGATATCTTTTGTTTTGTTTGAGTTGAAAAATTTGCGTTGTTTTTCAACTACATTAAAATAGGTATTCATAGCAAATATTTTACCCAAAGATATTAAGCTTTTTCATTTTTTAAGCTAATAAGTTTTCTTTTATTGCTTTTATAAATGCTTCGGGATTTTGGGCATGTAGCCAATGTCCGGCATTTGAAATGGTTTGCATAACCGAGCCTGGAAAAATTTGTTCTATGAGAGCATAATCTTCTTTCGTAATATAATCGGATTGTTCACCTTTTAAAAATAAAACGGGAAAACCAGAAATACTTGTATTTCTCCAACTTTCATCGAAACCACCTGCTATTTGAGGTAAGTATTTTTTAAAAACAGGAAGATTAAAAAGCCACTTAAACCCTGTTTGTGTTCGTTGTAAATTTTTAAGTAAAAATGCTCTGAGCATGGGAGAAGGTAAATATTTACTTAGCAATTCATCAGCTTCTTCGCGACGCTGAATTTTATCAATATCAAGGCTGCAAAGGCTTTGAATGATATGTTGATGTGAATGCAGGTCTTGGGTTTCATTTATATTATAATTTTTAGGAGCAATATCGACGATACAAAGCCCAGCTATATGTTCTTGGTTGTTTTTTGCAAGTGTCATAGCAACTTTCCCACCCATAGAATGACCAATAATAATGGGTTTGTGAATTTTATGGGTGTCAATAAACTCTACAACATCCATACTTAATGATTCGTATGTATGAATATCTGCATGTGGCGAGTGTCCGTGATTTCTAAGGTCGGGGAGCCATATTTCGTTATTGACCGATAGTATTCGGGCAATCGTCATCCAATTATCAGACATGCCATATAA